>CALGPR010000362.1 GCA_937960425.1 uncultured Lentisphaeria bacterium | reverse complement strand
ATCACCCGCCGCAAACCCAAAACTTTCATTTTTTCATATTACTTTTGACACTACCATTCGGATTGGAAAAAAACGTGATCCATAAAAGTGAATAATACCAGTTACATACCACTTTAATTATACAGCAAACAATGTACCATGTCAAGTTTTATTTTATATTTTCTGCATGGTTTCTTATTTCATCGTTTTCTCCTGATTGGAAAATTTGGGAAATGAAATTTCAAAATTTTGTTTTCCGGGAACCAAAGGCAGTTCGTAGCCGTTTTTCGTCTTTCGGATTGTAATGGGTTTACCGTTTTGCAGAATGGATCTGGGGGGCACTTCACTGCGGAAGACCAACGCAGAATCAGCGAAGGCACTGCATTCGATTGACAGAATTTGAGTCGAAGGATCAAAATATGCTTTTAGCAGCTCCACATTGCGAACCTGAGAGAATGAAATTTTACCATACCGTTCCCAGAGAACACATCCCAGTTGGAATGGACGCATCATGTCGGGCCAGTCATGCATAAGGCGATTTTGTTTGAGCACGGCGCGGGCGTAATCGAGGGTCTGTTCCGGATTGTTGCGATAGAGCCCGAATGCCGGCAGATAATAAAAACTGTTGAAACAAGTTTCGCCTTGAGCGAGGGAGGGCCAAGCTCTTTTGTCCAGATGTTCGCGTACCGGAGAAAGCGCTTCGGCAAAATAGAGCGCCAGCAAAGTGCCGGGCGTTCCCTGCGAGAAGTCAAACAGGTCATTTGCTCCCCGGAAATTGCCGTTGTCGGTTGGAAAGTACATCGGCTTGGGACCGTCATCCGCAAACCCGGTGAGCTGCCAGGATTTGCCGGATAATTCGGGCAAAGCCGTTTCGGCTTCCTTGCCCGGATAGAGGCGCGCCAGCGTCGGAATCATGCGTTTGGCGGCGCGATAGAGGCAGTCGGCGGAAGTCTCTGCATCGCCGGCCAGTTCGGCCAGACGCGCATATGCCAGCATACCCGCGAATTCCCCGTTGAGCATATCGATCCATGCTCCGACTCCTGTTTCGCGGCAGGAACCGGCGTGGAACGCATAGTCGTCCATCGTGGTCTGATATTTCAGGGCGTAACGGTAATAGGGCCAGTTGGCGCGGATTGTTTCAGACTGTCCGTACAAGTCGGCCAGTTGCTGGCCCACCCATCCGACAAGAATACACGCTTCATTGGCGTCGCCATAGTTGACCTGAGAGCCGAAACCGGGCGTATATCGGGTTTCATTGGGGAAGAACGCATTGATAAGCACCGGGTAGGTCAAGCCGGAAAACGGTTCCTGACGATGGCGCACAAAGTATTTATACTGGTAAAGCTCCAGTGGTTCCATGTGCCGGATGCGGGCGCGATTTCGCAGGGCATTCTGATTTTCCGGTGTCAAGGTACAGAAACTTTGAAGTGCTGTACCTAATCCGAAGTTCCAGCGGAAAGGGCAGATACTCTGGTTGGGAACTTCTTTGCCGAACGGATTTTCCGGCGACCAGGCTGCAAAAGGATTTCCGCCGCCGGAAGAGTAACGGACTCCATCGGCAAAAAATCGGTTTCCGGCCGGGAAAAGCTCCTGATCGATGACGCCGACGGGAATGAATTCCGCGCCGGACGGAAGCGGCAGTTCATAACGGATCGTACTTCCCGCTTTTCCGAACGTCGGTCCGAGATTGGTCGCAATGGTAAGATCTTCGAGCTTTTCGGGGGAGGAAACCAAGCGATTTTGTTTGTACATCCAGCCGGCGAGGGGAGGGAGTGTGGCGACTTCTCGACGCGGCGTATTCCAGTCATCGTTGCTTTTTTGGAAGCGGAAACGATTGATGATTTCCACGATGCCCTTGTCGCGGTTGATGGAAAAGAGTTCATCACAACCGACCGGGTAAGTGAGGGCGCGTTCGGTTGCCGCGCGCAAAGCGTGCTCCATCGCTGCGGGAATTCCTTTGGCCCAACTTGACGTGTTGATTTCACGGAGACCGAAGGGCCAGCCGGCAAAGAGTTCGCCGGCATTGTTTTTCCAGCGGATGGTGAAACCTTCCAGCAGTTTGCCGCGGTAGCGCGGAGTGATTGCTTCGGGTGCGTGTTGAAAGACCAGCAAAAATGGGCGCGAAAGTTTGTTTCGGAAAAGCAACAGAGCCGGTGAGGTCAGTTTGCCGTCGCGGTTCTGATCGTAAAGCGGTTCATTTTTCCCATCGAGCGAAATGATTTTTTGTCCGGAATCAGTTGAGAATGCGGCGAAATCGGCCAGATTTTCCTGCGAAAACGTCAATTCAGCAGCATCGGGGAAATGGTAGCGGACAAAGGGTGAAAGCAGAGAGAATTGCAGTTCAAACGCTTTTCCTGCTTCTTCAAGACGATAGGTCTTGCCGGTCCAGTCGATTGCCGTGACTGTAAGAGTCGGGGGGTGGGTATTTCCGTCGGCCCAGGAGAGCAGGGGCTTTGAATTCAGACCGGCTTCGCCTCGCAGATTGGTTACTCGAAGCGAGAGGTGATTGTCTTTATCGAAATGAATGGCATCCTTGGGAATCGCGTAACGACGCGGAGCCATCCAGTAATATGGCTTTTTTTCATCGGTCGCGCCGATTTTGCGGCCATTTAGATAGAGTTCGTCGATATCGTCGATGCCGTCGCGGACTTCAAAAAAAAGTTGTCTCTCTTTCCATGCCGGGTCAAACGGCAGAGAGGCCGTGTATTCGACTGTGCCTTCGCCGTTCCATTTTGCGGTAACATCTTCCATGTCGGGCAGTTTGACGTTGCCTTGCAGAACTTTGCACTCCCATGCTGGAAGGACGAGTGATTTGCCGCTTCCCGTGAAAATTCGGAATACTCCACTGCCGTTGGAGATGCCAAGATCGCGTGAGATTGCACTGCTCAACAGAGACTCGCCGATCAACCAGCCGAAACGCCCTACGTTTTCTCGGGACATACCGATCTGCCAGCGGGAGGCTTCCGAGGGGGAGAGTCCTGCCGTTGTCAGAATATCGCGAATTGTGCCTTGATTGGCTTTGTTGTTTCGATCGATGATTTCTGCTTCGCGGCGATCCAGTTGTGCTTGATTGCGTCCAGCCAGTTGCTGCAGGATCTGGAGCAGGCCTTTGTCATAAAAAATAGCAGAGGATATTCCGCTTTGATTGGCGATTCCGGTGGCAAATTGCAACACATTGCCCTTTTGAGCCAAAAATGGAGTTCCGTCGGCAAAGGAGAGCAGAAGTCGAGCATTCGGATTCAATGCCGCATCAAAATATCGGGCAAAGTGTCGTTCCGACGGAATGAGCTTTGTGAGAGGATCTGCTGTGTGGACAGTCAGTTTTTCACGTTTGGGAAATCCGTCCTGAGCTCGTTTTTTTAAGGACAGCGGCTGCAGCGTCTGGAGTTCCTTGGCGGAGGCGGGGCCAAATATAAGTAACTTTTTCCCGGAGGCGACTGCGTCGGCAATCGCTTGGTCCTGCGCACCCGGCACAGTGCGTGTACTGACGATGATATCCGCTTCGGCAGGAGTCGGAACTTGGCGGAAGATTCCTTCGGTTCCTGCCAGCAGTTGGACGGCAAAGGAGTTCGGTTGTACCGTTTCGGCAAAAGGTTTATTTTTGTGACATTGTGCGATCGGTCTCAGATCGTCGTTGTCGAAGTCAAAGAAAATTTTGGTGCCAGACGAAAGGGCACTCGCTCTGGGGAGGCGCGGTACGATGATCGGGTCGGAGGAACCGCTGACGTTGAGTTCTTCTGCGTTGATGATGCGTACATCGCTGACTTCAAAGTGGGATGTCGTGTCACGCGGGCCGCCGCCGAAACCGAATTTCAACTGCACAAACTCATAGCGCGCATCTCCAAATTGAAAGTCTCTGTCAAGTCCGAGCACAATGGTTTTGAAATCTTCATCGCGGGTCGCGATTCCGGCTACGTCGCGGCTCATCCATTTTTCGCCGTTTTTATGTGCCAGCGTGACGGTCAGACGAGCGTCCCCGTTGGCGGGAGCCCCTTTCAGACGAAAGACCAGCCGTTGTTGAGCGAAACCGGAGTATTGGAAATTTGCGCATACTACCGCATAGTTGTTTGAGTTGATATTATCGATGGCGAGACGAAAACTACTTTCGCCCAAGCTGGAAAAACTGGCGCGGCCGTGTCCGGTTCCCAAATCGAGCAATTCAAAATTGAAATCGGAAAATCCAGTCTCTGCTTTGGAGTTCTGAGCCAAGGTTGCTGCTGTGTTGGTCGAAGCCTGCAAGCGGACATTTTTGACATTGAGTCGGGAAACCGCCCCCTGCTTGCCGCCGCCAAAGCCAAATTTCAACTGTACCAACTCATATTCGCCTGGTGCAAAATGAAAAGCTTTCAGGAGCGGAAAACGAAGTTCTCGGGTGTCTCCGCTACCGGTCGGGATACCTTGAATCATTTTGGAGAACCATTTCCCATTTTCCCGGTAACAAAGTGTCAGTGAAAGTTTTGCATTCTGATTTTCCGGACTGCCGGTGAGTTGAAATGTCAACTCCTGAGTTGCATTGACTTTTGTCTGAAAGTCTGCGATGACAACCCCGTAGTTGCTGCGATCGATGTTTTTAACGTTGAGTTCAAAATTGTTTCCTTCTCCGGTGAAACTGCTTTCACCGTGTCCTTTGCCGGTATCCAACAGTTTGAACTGAAAGTCGGAGAAGTCTCCCGCCATGAGTCCGCTTGCGCAGACTCCCCATAAAATGAGCCACAGGTAATGTAAGTGTTTGTTCATTGTTTGTTATTGTCCCAAATTTTGTGAAACACACTTGTAGTTTCCAACGCCGATAAC
>CALGPR010000361.1 GCA_937960425.1 uncultured Lentisphaeria bacterium | reverse complement strand
CCATGTAGAGAGACCTTGATTGCCGGCAAATATCCGGAAATCTGATTCGATGATACCATCGATGACCCGTAAGGTTAACGCTCAACTGTTTTTCAAAAGTTCCGCCAAGATAATGACGGGGGGCTTTAGGGCGTTTTTTCTATTTTCGGGTAGGTTCCTCCCAGTCATGGAGCAAGTCAACCGGAAACAGGAAAAATGGAAACTGCAACACACATTTGCGTCTATTCAGGATCTGCACATCCTGAACTGTCACAGTCGATTGCCGATTATCTCGGCGTTTCGCTCGGCAAAGTGAACTTAACACGCTTTCCCGATGGTGAAATTTTCTGCCAATATGGCGAAAACGTTCGTCGTGCCGACGTCTTCATCATTCAGCCGACCTGTTCCCCTCCAAACGAGACGTTAATGGAATTGCTCATCATGATTGATGCCGCTCGCCGCGCATCCGCTGCTCGCGTTACTGCAGTATTGCCATTCTTCGGTTATGCCCGTCAGGATCGCAAAGATAAACCGAGAGTTCCCATTACCGCCAAGCTCGTTGCCAATTTGCTGACTTGCGCTGGCGCCGACCGTATTCTTTCAATGGATTTGCATTCTCAGCAAATTCAGGGATTTTTCGATATTCCCGTAGACCATCTTTACGCACGCCCCGTGCTGGTGCCCTATCTCAAAACTGTTCTCGGCCCCGATCCGGTTGTCGTTGCCCCTGATTCCGGTAGCGCAAAGATGGCGATGTATTATTGCGACATGTTACAGGGCGGTTTTGCAGTAATTGCTAAACGCCGTTTGAGCGCAACCAGCGTCGCATCTTCGCATCTGGTCGGCGAAGTTGAAGGAAAAGTTTGCGTGATTACTGACGACCTGACATCGACTGCCGGAACCCTGGTTGCCGCAGCAAAAATCCTCAAGGAAAAGGGCGCTAAAAAAATCTACTGTGCCGTCTCTCATTGTATGTTGAATGAGGACGGACGTAAGCGCATTGCCGAAAGCGATGCCATCGAAGAACTTGTTGTTACTGACGCAGTGCCGATCCAGGATACACTGAACGGAAAGATCAAAGTTGTCAGCGTTGCTCCGTTGCTCGGCGAAGCAATCAGCCGTATCCACGAAGGTAAATCTGTCTCATCCCTCTTTTTTCTGAAGGATACAGACAAATAATAAAGAATGAATGCTAAAAAGCATCGAATAAACTAATTAAGTCACAAGGGAGACTGTATGAGCACAGTGAAACATGAAATTGCGGTCACTGCACGGAATGAGTTCGGAAAGAACGCTTCCCGTCGCGCCCGCAAAGAAGGCCTTGTTCCGGCCATCGTCTACTCCAAAGGCTGCAAAGCTGGCCGCGCCATCTTTGTGAAGGCAAACGAGTGGGAAATCCTTAGTAAGCACGATTTCAGTGTTATTTATCTGGTCGATGGCGATAAAAAGGAACCGGCAATTGTTAAGGAAGTCCAGCGGAATTACATGAAAGACTATGTCGTGCATATCGACTTTCAGGCGGTTGATGCCTCTGCAGCTTTTGAGGCAACCATTGCAATTCACGCAATTGGTACCGCTGCCGGCACGGCTGAAGGTGGCGTCCTCGACCAGCTTAAGCATATGGTCAAAGTCAGCGCCAATGCTCTTAACATGCCTGAACATATTGAAGTCGACGTGTCTGCTTTGAAGGTTGGCGATTCTCTCACTGTTGCCCAGTTGGTCCTGCCCGAAGGAGTTACGGTTGACGAACCCGCTGATGAAGTAATTTTCCACGTCGTCCATCAGAGCGCGGAAGAAGTCGAACCAGCAGAAGGTGATGGCGAAGCTGCCGAAGCCACTGCGGAAGCCGGCAACTAAGAGTTACACTCTTTTCGCTGGGAGATACAGACATGCAGTGCTCGAATCCGATTCGCATGATTGTCGGCCTGGGAAATCCCGGGAGCGAATATGCTGCGACACGACACAATATCGGATTCATGGCTCTGCAAAAGTTTTTGACAGTATTGCCGCAGGGGGCAGAAAAACACCATGGCATGAACAGTTTTTACTACCTTGCTAAATGGCGTTCCCGCCCTCTGGTGCTGCAGGAACCCCAAACCTATATGAATTTAAGCGGCAAAGCTGTGCGGCAGCTGTCAAATTCGATCGGGATTACACCTGAAGCAATCCTTGTTATTCAGGATGATCTGGATTTACCGCTCGGGCGGCTGCGCATTCGGCGCGGCGGATCGTCCGGGGGACATAATGGCATCAATTCGATTATCGAAGAATTGGGCCGGAGCGATTTTTGGAAACTCCGCCTCGGAATCGGACGTAATGCCCGGATGAATGTTCCGGACTATGTGCTTTCGCCTTTTACCGGCGATGAGGTTGGGCTGTTGGAAAAAGTGCTTGACGCAGCAGTTGATGCGCTAAAATGTATTCTCAGCCGCGGCCCTGAAGCGGCGGCAAACAGTTATAATGGATTGAATCTGGCCCTGGAGCCGGAGACAGAATCCGCAACAGACAGGCTTGTTTCGAAAGATGAGCCGCATGTCTGAATCGAAGCGAAATATTTATAATTTGGAGGAAATGATTTTGAAAAAATACGAATCTGTGTTCATTCTGGACATCCGCAAAGTTGACGACGAGGGCGAAGCCCTGGCTAAGGAATTCGACACCTTCATCGCAGAAAACGGCGGCAAAGTGAATGCTGCCAAGAATATGGGCCGCATTACTTTTTCTTATGAAGTCAAGAAGCGTAAAGCTGGTATTTACTGGAACTTTGATTTTGAACTTGATCCCGACAAGGTGGACAACATCAAGGAAAAATATCGTCTGGATGAGCGCGTTTTGCGCATCATGACGATCATTGATGAACGTCCGGAAGTGCTCCGCACGTCCTTGGTTGTCGAACAAGCGGCCGCTCCACAGGCTTGAGCCTGTATCGGAGAAAGTACGAGCAAATATCATTCACGGAAATAACGGAGTAAATCATGGCTGCGTCCTTCAATAAAGTGATTTTGCTGGGTAATTTGACCCGTGAGCCGGAACTGCGTTACACCCCCGGCGGTGTAGCGGTTTGTGAATTCGGGCTGGCAATCAATCGCCGGTTCGTTTCCAACAATCAGGAACGGGAAGAGTCCTGTTTCGTTGAAATCGTCGTTTGGGGCAAAATCGGAGAAAATTGCGGTCGCTTTCTATCGAAAGGGGCGCAGGTCATGGTGGATGGACGCCTTCAGTATGATCAGTGGGAAGACCGGGATACTGGTACTCGCCGCAACCGTCTTCGCGTTGTTGCCGAGCAGGTTCAGTTCCTGAATACCCGCCGTAACGACGTCCCGATGGATGCAGATGGAGGTGCAGACTACAGCGCCCCGCCGCAACAGACGCCGACGCGTTCTCAATATGGCCGTTCCAATGGCGCAGCTCCTGGACAGGCTCAGGGGAATTATCCGAACCGTGCAGGTGCTCCGCCGCAGCAGGGATCCCGTTCCTATGGGAATCCACCGCCAATGCCGCCGTTGCCCGAAGACGCCTTCGGGTCTGGTACGGGCGGAGATATTGATGACGATATTCCATTTTAATCCGTTTCCAGTAAGCAATACAATTTCAATCGAAAGGCAATATACAAATGCAGAAAAGAAGTTCCCGCAGAAGACAGGCGGCCAAGCCGAAAATTTGCCGCTTTTGCGAAGCCAAAGTCAATTATATCGATTTCAAGGATGCTGAAACCTTGAAGAAATTTCAGACCGCCAAGGGAAAAATCCTGCCGCGCCGCATCACCGGCACCTGCCTGCAGCATCAGAAGATGCTCAGTATCGCGATCAAGCGTGCCCGCATCGTCGCTTTGGTCTACTAATCCGGAATGAGGAGATCTATCCATGGCTAATCATGTCAGTCTTATTTTGCTTGAAGACGTTGAAAATCTCGGCCTTGCCGGCAAAGAAGTTCACGTTGCCCCGGGCTATGCCCGTAATTATCTGATTCCGAAGGGCTTGGCTGCAAAGGCTACCCCTGGTACTCTGCGGTTGCTCGCTGCTCGTCAGGAAAAGATCGAACAGCGCCGCGCGGAAGAACTGAAGAACGCTCAAGAGTTGGCTGCAAAGCTGGCGGAGCTTACCATTACCATCGCGGCTCAGGCTTCTGATGATAACCGTCTTTTCGGATCCGTCACTCCGCGTTCCATCGCCGATGAACTCGCAAAACTCGGCGTCGTCGTCGATCATAACAAGATCAAGATGGAAGAAGCCATCAAGGCCCTCGGTGAATACACTGTCGATGCCAAGCTTCATGCCAACGTGATCGGAACAATTAAAGTTCAAGTTGTCCGCGCATAATGGTGGATGACGTTCCATCCTCCGCTTCCGGGAATGCCTATGCAACGCCGGTGGCGGATCGCCCGCAACCGCATGATTTAAATGCGGAGCGGGCGGTTCTTTCTTCTATGTTGCGCCAGGCCCGTCCCTGTGTCGAAATCGCTATCGAACAATTAGGCGCTTCATCAGAGGTTTTCTATTCGCATATCCACCGCGAAGTGTATGATGCCATCCTTGCACTGCACAAACAGGGGGAAAACAATGTTGACGTCCTTAACGTCGCTCATTATTTACGGAGTAAAAATCGGCTGGATGCTATTGGGGGTGATCTTTTCCTGATGGAACTTGCCGCGTATGTTGGAACTACGGCAAATCTTGAATCCTGGTGCCAGATTATCCGTGATCTTTCTATCCTTCGGAAAATGATCGTGGTCTGTTCTGAATCTTTGGTGAAATGCTTCAATGCCGAAGTCGAAGCTAGGAAAATTGTCGAAGAAATCGAAACCGATATTTTCCGTATCCGCAATCAAAGCACCAAAAGTGAAATTGTTCCGATTCGCGAGGGGGTCGTGGAAACATTTAAAAAACTCGATGCCATTCTCAAGCATCAGGTAGAAGTCGGAATCCCAACCGGTTTTCCGTCTCTGGACCAACTGACTGCCGGATTGAAACCGGGAGAAATGTTTGTTTTGGCTGCGCGGCCGTCTATCGGAAAGACGACAATGGCGCTGAATATTATCCGCAACATTGCTTTAAAGGGAGGCCCCAATGGCCGTCCAATCGCATTCTTCAGTTTGGAAATGACTACCGATCAAATTGTCCGCAGACTTCTTTGTACAGAAGCGGGAATCAGTGAATCGGTGTTTTATGATAATAGCTTTCGCAACGAAGACATGACAAAATTGACCCGTGCGGTCGAGACATATCGCAACGCGAAAATTTTTATTGACCCGACCGGCGGCCTGACTATTGCCGATTTACGGGCAAAGGCCAGGCGGCTTTTTTATAACGAAAAAATCGAATTGGTTGTCATCGACTATCTGCAATTGATGAAAGCGGGAATCCGAACCGACAGTCGTCAGCAGGAAGTCGCTGAGATTTCCAGCGGTATCAAGCAGCTGGCGAAGGAATTGAATGTGCCGGTTTTGGTGCTGGCTCAGCTTAATCGTGAAATTGAAAAAACCGCTGGCGCTTCGTCACGGCCCAAATTGAGCCATTTGCGCGAATCCGGAGCAATTGAACAGGATGCCGATATCGTGGCGTTTCTGCACCGCGATCGGGATGAAGCAAAGGTCATTACGCCGGAAAACCGACGGGACGGACTTGAAGCGGAATTGATTGTTGAAAAGAATCGTAACGGTCGAACCGGTTATGTCAAGTTGAGGTTCTTTCCTGAACGGATGGAATTTGTCAACGAAAGCCGGTTCGGTGCCGATGAACATCCCAATACAGCCGAATAAAAAAGGGGAACGAGACAGTGACTGGAATCAAGAAATGGCAGTTGACACTGTTAGCGGCAGTTTGTATGACTGGCCCTGCCTGGGCGGCAAAAATCGCCGCTGTCAAAATTGAGCAAGAAGGCAAAATTCCACAAAAGGAAGAGGTTCTGCTTTATAACATCAGCCAGAAAGCTGGCCAGGAATATGACCAGAGACTGGTTGGAGAAGACATCAGACGTTTGGCGAAAACCGGTTATTTCCGGGATGTAACGGCAGAAACTCGGCCCTTACCGAATGGAGATGTGGAGCTGGTTTTTGTTGCAAAACTCAATCCGGTACTGGAAGAAATCGTTTTCAAAGGCAACCAGAAGTTTACCAAAGATGATCTTGTGCCTCTTTTGACTGTTACTTCCGGAACGTTGCTGAATAATGCACAGCTTCAGGCAAGCATCAGTAAAATCCGCGAATTTTACCGGGAAAAAGGCTACAATGAAGCCCGTATTACGCCAGTTCTGGAAAAGATTGCGGAGGATACCCTGCGGCTGGTTATCCATATTGAAGAACACCTTCGGCTGAAGGTAAATGATGTTGTCTTTGAAGGCGCAACAGTCTATTCCCAGCGGGAACTCAGGAATACGATTCAGAACAGTTACAGCATGTTTTCCTGGCTGGATTTTCTCGGCCTCGGCCTCTACGATCCGGCCGTCGTCGAGCTGGATGAAGCACGGCTGCGCGATTTGTATTGGAATAAAGGGTATCTGGATTTTAAAGTTGACAAACTGGACGTCACCCAAATTCCCGACGATCCTGAATTTGTTGACATGACCTATTTTATCCAGGAAGGGGAACCGTATTCTGTCTCTGGAACGGAACTTTCCGGCAATCAGGTTTTTACGACGGAAGAATTGAACCGCTTTAACCCGTTTGCCGATGGCGATGTTTACGACCTTGCGAAAGAGCAGGATTTTCAAAAACAGATCCTCAATAACTACGAACGGTACGGCTACGCGGATGCTGATGTTCGCGTTGTGCGTGATACCGATTTCGCCAACAAAACCGTCAAGTTGCGTTTTGAAATTAACGAAGGCAGAAAATATACCGTCAATCGCGTGAATATTACCGGAAATCAAATTACCCGGGAAGATGTCATTCGCCGGGAATTGGTGATTCATGACGGGGATGTGCTGGATAAGCAGCGAATTGAAGCAAGTAAGTCCCGGCTAATGGGGATGGGGTATTTTAATAAAGTTGAGGCGATAACCTCCAATGCTGATAAGGTTGGAGAACGCAATATCAATTTTAATGTCGAAGAAAAGGACTTTTATCAGTTTAAGATTGGCGCAGGTTACTCAGACTTTGACAGTTTGTCGGGAATGGTGGAAATTTCCAACACGAACTTTGATATTACCAACCCGTCCAACTACTTTCAAGGCGGCGGCCAGCGGATCCGTTTGCAGGGAATTGGCGGCCTTGAGCGTAGTCAGGTTAACCTCGACTTTACGGAACCGTGGCTCTTTGGAGAAAAACTTCGCTATGACCTGTCGTTCTATCTAAATCAAATTGATTATGAATATTGGCGCGAAGATCGCTTCGGAACCAGAACTGCGTTGACGCGTAATTTCTTCGATGATTTCACCAGTGCGACGCTGGGATACAAATTTGAACGCGTTTCCGTCAAGGATATGGATCGTGGCCAAAGTGAAGAAATGCGTGAATTGCAGACACACGATTGGGTAAGCCAGTTTTCATTGTTGTTGAATCGAGATACTCGCGACAGTCTTTATGAACCGACCAGCGGCTATCAGATCAGTGCACTGAGCGCGTTGGCAATGAAAATTTTCGGTTCTTCCCATAACTTCTACCGACTGGAAGCCAAAGGCAGCTACTACCACTCTTTCTTTGATAAGGCGATTATCTGGCACATCGGAGGAAAAATCGGGGTAATTGACGACTTTGACTCCGACAATACTGTTCCTTTGTATGAACGTTATTTCCTTGGTGGCGGCGACACTCTCCGTGGCTTCCCGTATCGGGAAGTTTCCCCAACTGACTGCAATGATCACGGGGTTGGCGGGTCGACAATGTTATTGCTGAGTACGGAAGCTTCGCACCCGATCTGGTCGTTTATTCGCGGCGCGGTCTTTGTCGATGCCGGCAGCGTCTGGTCGGATTCCTACTCGATGTCGATGAATCGCATGAACGTTGGTACCGGTTACGGGCTCCGGATCAAGGTGCCTTACTTGAATATGCCGGTCAAACTGGATCTGGCATATCCGGTTGTAAATAATGTTGACGGCCTGCCGAGTAAATTGCGGTTCCATTTCAATATGGGATTTACATGGAACCCGGCATCTTCAGGACTGTTGTAAGATGAAACCGGCGACATTCACTGTTTTTGTGCCGGTGGCGGTGTTGACGTTGCTGGGCAGTGGTTGCTCTACTTCAGGGGACGGCGACAAGGGCCCGGGATTCTGGGAAAATATCAGCATGTCCCGCAACGAACGGCTGGTTGAATGGGCGGTTGCGGGGAATGCTGCGGCACAGACGGAATTGGGATTGCGGGCATATTTCGGCATTGGAGAAGAACCGGTAAATCTCTCTGAGGCCTTCCGTCAATTCAATATGGCAAAAGCCAAGAGCCATCCGGTTGCTGCGTATTATGCCGGAATCATTTATGAAACCGGTGCAGATGGTTCTTTGCCCAACAGCATCCTGGCACAACGCTGCTTTGATTCCTGTTGGAAAACTCTAGCCGATCTGGCGCGGGACGACAATGCTACGGCAATCGGGTTGATTGGGGATTCCTGCGAATTCGGGCGAGGCACAAATAAAGATTTGGCACGCGCGTTTCAATTGTACCAGGTAGCTGCGGAAGGGGGCAATATTCCAGCGACGATTGCGCTTGGGCGAATGCTCCGGACGGGAAATGGTTGCGAAAAGAATCTGCGCAAAGCTAAAGAGTTGCTGTTGCGTGGCGTCGAAGCTGGTTACGCAACGGCATCCTATGAACTTGCCAAATATTATATGGATACCGGCGATATGGAAACTGCGGGAAAACATCTTCAGGTAGCTGCAGCGAAAAAATACCCTCCGGCAATTTACGAGTCTTACCTGTTTTTAGGGAAAATGCCTTCAACTCCAGAACGGGAGGAACGCCGTGAAGCATTGCTTTCGCTGGCTGCGGAACTCGGGTTGCGTGAAGCGATGGCGGAAATGGCAGTAAAATTGGAAAACAGTGAACCCGCACAGGCGCACCGATACCGGGAAATGGCCGCAGAACGCGGGGACGTGAATGCCTTGATGTGGTGCGCTCGAGGATATGACAGCGCAGCTGTACGTTTGGAAGGATCTGCCATGTCTGCTGCACTGATTGCGTTAACGGTGGATCCGAATAATCAGGCCGCAAAGGAATTAATCCGGGAAATTGATGTCAGGACAGGATTATATTTCCCTGTGATGCTGGCCTGGGGAGACAGGCTGTCTCCGGAAAATTTTATATTATGTGATTCTCCGACCGCACATTATACTCTTCTCTCCCAACACAATCAGGGCGCCGGGGCCGCGGCATATCGAACCGAACTGGATGACGGTGGAAAACGCAGTGCCGAGTTGAATGCAGACTGGTATTTAATTCAGGCCTGCAACATGCACCCTGCTTTTTTGGAAGCATATTTCCAGGCTGTATTGGGGTCAGAACTTTTGCCGGCACAGCAGTTGGGGTATGCCTTGAGCGCCGGAGATCACGGCAGACTGGCGTTACGGCTGGCAATGTTGTCTGACTTAAAAAAACAGCTGCCGGAAGAAACAGAAAAAAAAGAACTCTGGGATAATTTGATCGCTTTGTTGCGGGCAGATACGATGGCTCGCTTGGGATATCTGGAAGATGCCTGGAGCGAACTGGGTGGCTTTAAAAAAACAGATGACGAAGAGTTAAAGGAGCACTACCTCCATTTTGTAAATCGTTATTGTCCCGGGTTAACGCGGGAAAAAGAGATGACTTCGACGATAACTCAATTGCCCGGCGAAAAACTGGATGGAACACAGAAGATTCCAGAAAAACAACCATTCTACGATTACCTTGCGAAAACCCTGGTTGACGATCAACAGCCGGTGGATCCCGAACCCGAGATTGTACCTCCCAGGGAAGAAGAGTGGTAAAGAAAATACCAAGCGGCAAATATCCTTCTCAGAGAATTATTTTTCGCTTGGTTCTATTTTTTGCAAATCAATACGACACAATGCGCCGCAATGCCTTCGCCTCTTCCGGTATAGCCTAACTTTTCGGTTGTTGTTGCCTTAACGGAAATTCTTGCGATATCGACTTCAAACAATGCGGCAATCTTGCGCCGCATTTCGCCAATATACGGAGCCAGCCTTGGCTTTTGAGCAACAATCGTCAAATCGCAATTGCCAAGCTCATATTCCGCCATACCCGGATGTTCCAGAACCCGTTTCAATAAAATACCACTGTCTATTCCTTTATAGGCAGCATCACTGTCCGGGAAAAGGCCGCCAATATCGCCTAAAGCTGCTGCGCCCAGCAGAGCGTCCATCAGCGCATGTAGTGCCACATCGGCATCGCTGTGGCCCAGTAATCCTACTTCACAGGGAATCTGGACTCCACACAAAATCAATTTCCGCTCCGGTACCAGTCGATGCACATCAAATCCGTGTCCAATTCGAAAAGGGCAAGCTGCCATATCTTAATATTCCTTCACTGTTCGGTAATTCCGGTAAACCGTATCAAATGTACTTTTAGAAATTTTTCCTGCAGAAAGAAGCTCTTCCAATGCGTGATCCATGGTGACCATTCCGTCACGGGCAGAGGTTTCCATTGAGGACTGTAATTGGCTGGTTTTGCCGTCGCGAATCAAAGCACAGATGGCTGGGGTGCCAACCATCAATTCAAAAGCGGCAATACGGCCGGGTTTGTCTGCTCGTTCCAACAAGCGTTGCGATACGACGGCAAGCAAGGAACCCGCCAGTTGAACACGAATCTGATTCTGTTGATGTTGGGGGAAGCTGTCAACAATTCGGTCGATACTCTGCGGTGCGCTGCCGGTATGTAGTGTTGCCAACACCAGATGGCCGGTTTCCGCAGCGGTTAGCGCTGCCGCCATTGTTTCGCAATCGCGCATTTCTCCAACCATGATCACATCGGGATCCTGCCGAAGAACATACTTCAACGCGGCAGGAAAACTCAATGTGTCCGCCTGAAGTTCCCGTTGTTCCACAATGGAACGAATGTTGTTGTGGACATATTCAATGGGATCTTCAATGGTCACGATATGATGAGGATGGCGCCGATTGATCACATCAATCAGGCTTGCCAGGGTTGTTGTTTTGCCATGTCCAGTGGGGCCGGTTACAATGATCAGGCCGCTGCGGCGATCCATCATGCGGACCAATGCGGCGGGGATTCCCAGTTGGGCGGGCGCAGGAATTTCGTGGGGAATAACGCGAATTGCTGCGCCGACCGCACCGCGTTGGAAAAAGCCGTTGACGCGGAAGCGATATTCTTCCGGTGTTGCATCTGCGGCGGAACCGCTTGGCCGCAATTTAATGGAAAGGGAAAAGTCAATTTCACGATTGGCCTCCAGATATGCTCGTTGACGGGCCGATAAAATACTGTAAAGAAGCTTCTGGGTATCCCCCGAATCGAGAACAGGTGCATCCAAAGGAACCAAAGCGCCATTGACGCGAACTGTCGGGTGAGCTCCCGTCGTCAACAGAAGGTCGCTGGCATTATTGCCGAGAGCAGAACGAAGCAATTGCTTCATGTCCAGCTCAAGATCTACATCGATATCGGCATCAAGACGGTAGCGGAAGGCATCCACCCCACTTTCCATTCCGCGTTCAAGCAACAGAAATTCTTCACGGTTGTCTACTGCATTTAACGCGTCTTCTTTGCGGACGGATCCTTCTTTTACACGCGTAAAGATTGCGCGATTAAATGTGACCATTCCCGATTCATTACCGTTCTTGATGGCATTGTCCAGCTCGTTGAACTGCCGTTTGGCAATCAAATCGCGTACCAGCGTTGTTCCTAAAAGAATTTCTACTGCGGGAATCATCCCGTTTCCGTCAGAACGTGGCAACAACCGCTGAGCGATAACACCCTGTAACGCTAACGCTACATCAGTAGCTGCTGTTTCCCGCAAATTGTCGGGAAAATAGTTAACGATTCGCTCAATTGCCAGAGATGTTTCTCCAGTATGAACTGTGCTCAGAACCAGGTGCCCTGTTAACGCGGCAGCAATGGCTGTCTGCATCGTATCCAAGTCTCTCATTTCGCCAATGACGATTACATCTGGAGATTCGCGTAAAGCATTTTTTAGTGCTTCTGCAAAAGAATCGGTGTCACGTCCGACTTCCCGTTGCGTCACAACGCTTTTCCGGTCGAAATGTAAATATTCAATCGGGTCTTCAATCATAACCACATGGCGAGCCATTGTCCGATTAATTTCATTGACAATTGCGGAAAGAGTAGTAGATTTTCCGCTGCCGGCAGCTCCGCAGATGAGGACAAGGCCGCGGGGCTTGTGGGCTAATTCTGTTAAAATATCAACCGGCAAATTCAATGAAGCGAAATCAAGTTCATCGCCGCAGCGGATCGGACGGGCAACAAAACCGGGTACGCCACAAGCTGTTAAAAAATTCAACCGGAAGCGGCGCTTCAAATCCATGGCAAAAGCAGCATCAGCACTGCCAGTAGTACGAAATTCCTTCTCCACG
>CALGPR010000360.1 GCA_937960425.1 uncultured Lentisphaeria bacterium | reverse complement strand
CCCCCATTAAAAACGGCTGACAAGCCGATCTTCAAGCCCTTTGATTTCACAGGGTTGTTTATCGCTGGTCAGAATGATCTGACTGTTTTTCTGGTAAAGGGCATTGAAGACATTGAAAAACATCTCCTGCAACGCGCCCTTGCCGGCAAGCATATGAACGTCGTCAACCAGCAACATATCGACGTTGCGAAGGGAGGCGCGGAACTCCGCTTGCCCAGCGGTTCCCGCCGCAAGTGATGCGACAAAGTTATTCAGGATTTCTTCGCAAGGTTGGTATCGAATAATCGCATGGGGGTTATTTCGATAGTATTCTGTCGCTACCGCTTGAAGTAAATGAGTTTTTCCGGTTCCGGTACTGCCGTAAATATACAGAGGATTATAAACGCCGGGTTGTGTAGCGGTCTTTTTGCAGGCAGCAAAGGCATAACGGTTTTCTTCGCCGACGACGAAATTATCAAACGTATGGCGATGGCCGCCGTTAATCGGAGCAATCGGCTCAGGAGCATTGGGAAAGGATTCTACCGAAGCAGATGTACGCACTGGGCGCTCTTCAATTTTCGCTGCAATTTCCGGCTGATGGCCACTTTCCAGAGTATACGCGTAATCAATGCCGTCGATATTGCGCAGGGCATTGGAAAGCATATCGGTATACCCGCTCATCCACTCCAGGAAAAAATCATCGCTGACGCCGAGAATCAGCGCCCCTTCCGGATTGATTCCGACAGGAACGACATTGGCAAAATACATCTCGTAAGTCGGTTCAGATTTTTCTTTCAACCGGTTGGCCGCCACACGCCAGATTGCAGCTGCCTTCTCCTTCTCCGATTGCATGGTTCCGATCCCTTCACTGTTTCCTGAATTGACAATATTGAAAACTTATTAACAACCTGTTGACGGGCTTTTTTGAGCTCGTTTCTGCAGAAAATTCTATTCCACAGGGCGAAAAAAGACCACAAAAAGTGCCGACAAACGCGCAGTCTTTCACGCATCTTTTGAGGTCATTTTATCGTTTAACTTATTTTAAAACGTTCATTATCAACGTTTTTTAA
>CALGPR010000359.1 GCA_937960425.1 uncultured Lentisphaeria bacterium | reverse complement strand
GATTGGAAACGCCAATTTGCCCGGCGATCTTTTTGGCTGCATCCAACTCGCATCTGTGCCGCTGCTGGTAATCAAAGCTCAGAGCGTAGCAGTCATATCCCTCGTTTTTGGCGATGGCAAGGCAGGTGGCGGAATCAAGGCCGCCGCTTAACAGGATAACGGCTTTTTTCATTGTATAACATCCTTTTTCTTCAGACTCCGATTTTGTCTGCGCCCCAAATTATTTTGTGCATTTGCAGTTGCAATCTTGCTGGAGTTTTGTCTTCGATCATCCAGCCGGCAAGAGTTTCCAGATTAACGGTTTCCCAACCCGGACTGAACAACAGATTCCTGGTTTTTGTTTGCAATTGGTACTTTTTGATAATATCGCAGGCAAAAAGATAATCTTCCCGGTTGCAGATGACAAATTTTACTTCATCGTGAGGCAGCAGCAGCGGATAGTTGTCATATAAATTATAACAACTCATTCCGCTGGAAGGGGTTTTGCAGTCCAAAATTTTACGAACTGCACGCGGCAGCTGAGCAATCGGCAGGGACCCGTTTGTTTCAATAAGAACTTCCAGCCCTGCATTCAGTAATGCCTGACACAATGCCGGAGTTTCCGGGGTAGCCAGCGGTTCTCCTCCCGTAATTTCCACAAGCGGGGATTTGCTGGCAACTGCTCTTTGAACAATTTCTGCAAGTGGTATTTGTTCACCGCAGTCAAAACTGTGCGCATACAGAGTGTCGCAATAACTGCACCGCAGATTGCATCCAGCCAATCGGATAAAATAACATAACCGTCCCGCGTGGGTAGATTCTCCCTGTAGACTCAAAAATTGTTCAACGACACGCAACATGGCATTGCCATCAGTCTTCATAATAAGTAGCGACGGAACTCGGGGATTCAGAGACTCGAATTCTGGCAACTTTGACGTTATTATTATTTAGCCGGTCTGCCAGTGCGTGAAAAATATATTGAGCAAGGCGTTCGCTGGTTGGATTTTTTTCTCTGAATTCATCAAGATCGTTCAGATACGCATGATCCAGGGGGGTGATTAATTCGTCGAGAATTTTTTTCAAGTATTTAAAATCGACAGCGATTCCAAGCTCATCAAGTTCTTTGACTTGAAGTATTGCGGTGATTTGCCAGTTGTGCCCGTGCAGGTTGGCACAGTCGCCCGGATAGCCGCAGAGACGGTGCGCTGCTGAGATCTGTCGGTTGATTTCAATTTCAAACATAGTATGATGCTCCCAAAGGTTATGCAATCGGTCGCTTCGCTGTTTCCGAGCCGGGAATAGCAAAAGTCGAGCGGTAAAATTGTTGTCCAATGGTATCGAACTGGTCGGCAAGAAGGAACATGCCTCCGCAGCGGAATTGTTCTCCGGCTCTGGCAATCCGGAAAAATGCTTTGCGCAGAGAATTGTCTTCCGGATAGGTCCCATCAAGTAGATTGCCGTCGTCACGCCCGAAAGCAAAGAAAATACCGTCTTTTCCGTAACAAGGGCCGGGGTAAAGGTATACTTCCCGCATGAATTTTGCAAGATTGGACTGTGGCAGTTCGCGTTCGAAAGAGGGGTTGAAGATCCAGCTGAAGCAATTGATAGCCTTAATTTCAATGTGGAAATAGCGACGGTAAAAATCCCGGAGTAAAGCAAAGGATTCTGCTACTGCTTCTGGGGTCATGTGGCCGCCTGCCGGAATGTGCATTCCCGGGATCGTGTCTTCCGGGCTGACAAGGGATTCATATTCACGCAGATCCAGCTCAATTTCTCCGTCGCGATAACGTGCAAAACCGGTAGGATCAATTAAAATTCCCTTGGCAGTGGCAGCATCTTCGCGATAAGAAGTGATGAAAGCCGCTTCGCTTTCCGGAGTGCCGGAAAGCATCCGCAGCCCATTCGGGGTCAGACACCAGTTTTCGTTACAGAGTGCTACAATTCTGCCGGTTTTCCGGTTTCGGAACAGGTGCGGCATTTCGCTGGATTTCTTTTCCGTCATGAATTCAAAACGGCCAATACGGAACAATCGCTGATCAATGTAGTGACGGATCCAGTGTGTTTGGCGCGGACAAATTCCGGGTTTACCGTTATGGCTGGCGCGGTAAATCCCGATAGCTCCGCCAATCCACAATGTTGCAGCCTGGGCGTAAGAGACAGGAAGGCCGATTTTACAATAACTTTCCTCATAGAGATAGACCCCACTGAGGGCAATCAGGAGTTCAAAAGCTCCTTCAAGTCCGTTGAGTTTTTCCGTTGGTATCGGCCATGCGCTGAAGTAGCAACCGGGATGCTCAATCAGGAAAAGCGCACGATGGGCATGCCACACATATAACTTTAGCGGCTCACTCTGCGAAACAAGCGCAGCACATTCCAGTAGCGCCGGCAGAACATCAGCTTCTTTCACTCCCAGCCATGCGTAATAGTTTCGAATGTACTTCTCTGAAAGGAAATTGATTTCGGCTGGAAGTGTCGACGCAGAAGCAGCAAAATCGTATTCTCCCATTTCCCGGATATCTTCCGGAAAGCGAATTGCCAGTGCATTGCAAAATTCATCGAACGTTAGTTGTGACATATTATCCTTAATCCCTGAAACTCTCTATCCCTGCGCGCAAACATTCTGTTGTAACAGCTGCCTCCTATTGCAAAAGCGCCGTGACGGATTCTCTATCCGTGCGCGGCGCCTGACAGTTAGGCGGACTTTTTATGGAATTACTGATGATGAAAGAGTTCAACTTCATCAATGACGTTGATTCCTTCCTGTTTGAGGATTTCCTCTGCTTTGTCAGGATCTTCAAATCGGAAGACGATTGCCGCAGTATTATTTTTCCCAAATGTAAAGGCATAAATATATTCAACACTGAGTTGATTGCGATCCAAAATGTCCAGAATGGAGGCCAACCCACCGGGGTGATCTTCTACCGGCAGCGCCAGAACTTCAGTAACCTTGACCACAAAACCAGCTTCTTCCAGAACTTTTTCTGCACGCTCCCACTCGGAAACCAGAAGGCGGAGAATTCCGAATTGCTGCGTGTCTGCCAGGGAAAGTGTCTGGATATTCAGATTGTTTTTCTGAAGAACCTGGCAAACGGAATTGAGCGTACCGGTTTTGTTCTCGATAAAAAGGGAAAGCTGTTTGATTTTCATATGCGCCTCCTGAAGCCTTGTTGCAGTCGTGCCGGCTTTCGATAGCATCCGGCAAAAAACCTTTTTGCTAATATACCGCGATTGTCCATTTTGTAAATCGCGCTTCCATTTTTTTTGACTATTTCTTAAAAAGATCATTCGCCGAGAGGCTTTCTTGCGCATTCCGATGCTCCTGGGGCAGGGCGCGTAAAATACGTATTGGCTGCGTATTGGTTATATAAAAAGCAGGCTTGGAACCCTGCGACATGATTCAGAGAACGTTTATTGCGAGTAGAGGAATTTCGGTTGCGTGTCAGGAGAGTTATTTTTTCCCTTGAAACGAATGCGGCATGGAAGGGAGAGAATTCCAGACCAAGTCGCGGATCAGTGGGACAGTCCCATCATAAAATTGCAGGATTCGTCCACGTTCCTTGACGATTTGCCTGAGAAAAGGCATCTCGCTACCGCCCCCGGCAGCAAGATGATCAGAAATTGCTACAAGATATTTTCCGTCAGGTCTGGCGGGAACCGGAAGCGGGTAATCACCGAGTGCTTTTGCCGTGTTGCGGCGCAACGGTATTTCCGAACTCGCGCCAACAGTAAGATACGGTGGTTTTTTCGCGAGAATTTCATCCCAGAGTTGACGGAGTTCTTCTTTGGTGACCGCGATTTCGATAACGGTTTCTTCATAGGGCATGATTGAAAAAAACTGTTCCGGATCCAGGACAGCGGGAAAAGATTCCTGTGCTGTACTGAACGCGTACCACGCAAGGTCGGCATCCGCAGCGTCGCGAATAATTTTTGCAGTTTCTTCCGCAATGACTCGGACAAATGAAGTGTCATTGCGCGGCGGCGGGAGGCGACGGAGATCATGAGCATTGGGAGGCTCGTACAGTTTTTTCACTGCTGCGCGCAGCGTGGGGTCAGTCGGGGATTGCGGAGAAAAATAGACCAACCGGCTTTGGAGTTCCAGCAGAGTGCCGTCATCGGCAAAAACAGCGCGGATTTCTGCATAT
>CALGPR010000358.1 GCA_937960425.1 uncultured Lentisphaeria bacterium | reverse complement strand
AGCCGTATCTCAATTTATCCTTGAATAAATAGAGGTACCCTTTACAATAAATTGCATTTCTGTAACAACTGCGAATTCGGTTTGTGAGCTGTTACGCAGGGATCATCTTCTCAGGGTGTGTCTGTTAGACGCAGGCGATTGTAGGTTTTTGTCATTCCGTGAAATGTGGAGATGCCGTCACCCCATGCCATTGCGCCTTTGCGGCCAAAGTTATCGTCCTCATTGAGGATCATGGAAAAGCCGAATTCCATTCCAGCTTTAAATTGTTCCATACCCAATGCTTCCGGCTTGATTGTTACAACATAGTGCATCTTTGTTCCGTTACGGGAAACCTGCCCGGATACAGCACCAACAGCAACCTCCCGCGGAACCGCTTTGAGGGTATCATAAAGATAGCATTCTTCACTGCCGTCATCATTGAGCGCAAGAGCCACTTCCAATTTTTCATCAGAAGAATCCTTTCGATCTTCCGGCAACGGCTGCATGACAAATTGGTAGGAATCTCCCATCCAGATCTTTGCCCCTTTTTCCGGTTGGTGGTGGATGTTGTCGGTTGCATCAACCGTAATTGTCATCAAGTCAGGCTGCCATACTACCTGAAATGCGCAATCAAGATCTTCCTGCCATTGCCATAATGCTCCCATGTTACGCCAATGTATCTGAGAGGCAAAACTTTCAAAAGGAGAACTTTCCGGAGTCATTCCTGCCACATAGGTATCAAACTTGCGCCGTTCAAAGGCGATTGTTGCAAAGTCCAGTGGGGACGCATCCAGCGTTAAATCGACCCTGGCGTTTTCTTCGAGCAGTTTTTGTAAAGGCAACGCCAATTCGATGGAATTTTGAGAGTTTGCAGGAACATCGAAATTTTCCTCCCCAGAAAGAAGAACCACACCAGTGTCCGCGTTGCTGCAATTCCATTTCAATATTCCTTTTTGAGAGTCGTCGGCAAGATTGACAAAATTCAATGGCACGGTAATTGTTTCCGGCATTTCGGTAAGGTCGTAGATATAAGCCCATTTGTTGCGGTTAAATACTTCGTCGAGGTTGATTCTTGCCTGAAGAATCAAACCACTCCCATTGTCGCGCGGGGCTGCCGGCTGCATTGCCATTTTTTTGAGTTGCATTGCCAAGGTATCGGTAATGAGAGTTTCCGGCATTTCGTCTGTTTCCACGAAGGTTACACCGGAAACGATAGGAATAACTGTACCGCTGCCGCTGGCAAGAATTCTGCCATCAATGTCATAAACTGTTCCGGTCCAGTTGCGTTGCAACTCTGTGGCATTAATACAATCACCAGTCATATAAGCTTTGACAATGCGGCCATTTTCGTTTTGAAAAACGCGGATTTTCCGCAATGCACTTCCTTCCGGAATAGGTTCATCTCCAATGTACTCAAAATGATTGAGGAGCTTTGCCGTTGTAAAATATGCTGCCCCGAGGTGTAAGGGAGATCCATCCGGGTGAATCATACCGAACCCGAACGGCCCTTCACGATAATCTGCGAAAACAAAAGGAAAAAAGCGTTCGAGGCCGCACGCTTTGCCTTCGACAGCTGTAGTGACCATATTCATGGCGCTTTTCCGCAACTCGAGATTGCGTTCCGCGTCAGTTGCATCCTGCATATAAGGCCGGTTGCTTTCAGTGATCCAGAGTCGTTTGTTCGGTTCATGATAACGGCTCAACCAGTCCCGGAAACTTTTTACGGTATCTTCCAGAAGCAAGCCTTCTCCATAAGAATGGTAGGAGACAACAGAAAGGTGCTTTAATAGATCGTTTTTTGCCAAGTAATCATGATAGGTATCTGCATAGGCAACGCAGGTAATGACCCCGGTCATATCAACTTCCGGTACCGCCTGTGATCTGTATATTTGTGCCTTTGCGATCGGAACGTAAACATCGGGAAGGGCGTTCAGATCCGGTTCGTTCCAGGTCTCCCATCCAGTCCAATACTTGCTCCAGTGTTTTGCTAATTCCTGAAAATCATCGCCGAAGGTGCGGATGTCTGAAGACGCTTCCTGCTTTTGATTGCTTTCATATCCACGCGGAATATCGTGACAAATTTCGACAACAGGAAGTTGATTTTTGTAATAGAAATCCCGCAGTTCCTGATACCGAAAATACGGATCGTCAGATAGATTGTACGTTTTTTGATCAGAATTACGGGTATCATTCCAGTTAAAACGTTCCCTGACAGCGGCAATGTGGTTGCGTTTCATGTCTTTAACCAGCATTTCCCGCTGTTCCATCCGTTTCCCGCGATAAAGCCAGGAAAGTGCAGCGTCAACGCAGAAATATGGATCATCAGTTGTTTCCATGGCAACCTGAGGAGCAACATAAAATCCGCTTCTATCTTCCGGTTTATCTCCAATTGTAAATTCATAATATCCGGATCCAGGCAATTCTACAGTATGGGATCCTTTTTCCAGGGTCATAAGAAGAGTTCCATCGTAGCGGAACAGCTGCCCGGTTCTACCTTCCGGCACATTAAGGGTGACCGTTATTGGGATTGCTTTTTTGACAGTGCTGTTGTTTTCTATCGGGGGGAGTTGAGGGTAGTTCACTTCACCGGCAATGCCAGAAGCGCTTACCAGCATCAATAGTGCCAGAAATGCGGAAGGTTTCATGGAAGCTCCTGAGTGTTATTCAAAATTCGTGTTCAAAACAATCCACAGTTGTTTATTCTGTGTGATGGGTTGGATAATAATAACACTTCATGAGGCGAAAAACAAATTTTCTACCGGGAAACAAAGAAAAAAAGGCGAAGCTGTTTTGACAGCTTCGCCTGAAAAATGCTTGAAAGAATCTGAATTTAGCAGTCAGCAAGCGCAACAACGCCCGGAAGGGCTTTGCCTTCGAGAAATTCGAGAGATGCGCCACCACCCGTGGAGATATGACTCATTTTTGCTGCCAGACCACTCTGATTTACCGCAGCAACAGAGTCACCGCCACCGATAATGCTGATGCAATCGGTATTGTCTGCAACAGCTTTGCAGATCGCCATGGTGCCTTCAGCGAAGTTCGGCATTTCAAAGCAACCCATCGGCCCATTCCAGACAATCGTTTTAGCAGAAGCGATTTCCGCAGCATAGGCCTTGACTGTTTCCGGACCAATATCCAGCGCCATATAGCCATTGGGAATATCATTGCCGCAAATCTTCGTATTGGCATCATTGTCAAATTTGTCAGCAATTTTATTGTCTACCGGTAACAGGAATTTGACATTTTTGGCTTTTGCCAGTGCCAGCGTTTCTTTTGCAGTATCGAGCAATTCATCTTCGCAGAGAGAAGACCCGATATTGTGGCCGAGAGCCTTGAGGAAGGTATAAGCCATTCCGCCACCGATAAGGATGGTGTCAACTTTTTCCATCAGGGATTTCAAAACTTCGAGTTTGCCGGAGACTTTTGCCCCGCCGATGATAGCGACAAACGGACGTTTCGGATTGGCTACAGCCTTGCCAAGGTACTGAAGTTCTTTTTCCATCAGGAAACCGGCAACACAATTGGCTTTGTCCATATATTCGGTAATTACTGCTGTGGAAGCATGAGCGCGGTGTGCAGTACCGAACGCATCGTTTACGTATACATCACCGAGTTTTGCCAGTTCTTTGGCAAAACCGTACAACAATTCTTTGTCTTCCGGAGTCTTGGCTTTGACATCTTCCGCTTTGTGGAAGCGGGTATTTTCGCAAACAAGGACTTCACCAGGTTTGAGGCCTTGAGCTTCTGCAACGACGGCATCACCAACGCAGTCATTGGCGAATTTGACTTCTTTGCCCAACAGTTTTGCAAGGTAATCAGCAACCGGTTTAAGGCTGAATTCCGGATTGACTTCCCCCTTCGGGCGGCCGAGGTGGCTCAAAAGAACCAGGCTGGCACCCTGACCAAGGATGTACTCAATGGTCGGAAGGGCAGCACGGATACGGGTATCGTCAGATACTTTGCCATCTTTGAGCGGAACGTTAAAGTCTACGCGCATTACCACACGTTTGCCTTTGATATCGATATCACGTACGGTCTTTTTGTCGATGTTCATGATCTTTACAGCTTTCTTTCAATTTGTTCAAATACATGATGAAAAAAGCCCGGAAATGTCTGATTGACCTTCCGGGCTTACGATCAGACAAACGGTCTGATTACTTGGCGATGACGCGGGCCATTTCCAGAACCTTGTTGGAATAACCCCATTCGTTGTCATACCAGGAAACGACCTTGACAAAGGTCTTGTCGAGAGCAATACCGGCACCGACGTCAAAGATGGAGGTGCGGGAATCGCCACGGAAATCAGTGGAGACAACTTTGTCTTCGGTATAACCGAGAATGCCTTTGAGTTCGCCTTCAGAAGCAGCCTTCATCGCGGCGCAGATTTCATCATAGGAAGCTTCCTTTTCCAATTCGACAGTCAAGTCAACGACAGAGACGTCGGAGGTCGGGACGCGCATGGACATACCGGTAAGTTTGCCATTGAGAGCCGGCAGAACTTTGCCGACAGCTTTAGCTGCGCCAGTGGAGGAGGGGATGATGTTCTCGAGGATGCCGCGGCCGCCGCGCCAATCCTTCTTGGACGGGC
>CALGPR010000357.1 GCA_937960425.1 uncultured Lentisphaeria bacterium | reverse complement strand
TTAAAAAGGGCGTAAAATATCCTGCAGATGTAACAAATATCATCCGGGGGATGACTCTTTGTTTTTGTAGCAAAGGAAGAGCATTTAGAGTATTCGAGAGGAGTTACAGTTTTTATTATATCGTATGAGATTGGTTATTCAGGAAGAAAATGACAGCAAAAAAATTGAAAGCCACAGATGGTTGACAATTAATCAATCAGCCGAACCTGAATTGCTGCTGCGTCGCCAGCTCGGAGCGAAAGCTGTTTACCCATGACCGTAAGGCGAAGAAGATCGCCAAATGGAGCCCTGCCTTTCATTTCCAGCAATGTACCATTTACCAACCCCAGCGCCGTAAACTGCTTTATCGAGGCAAGCTGTTCATCTACCCGTATTACCATCGCCTGTTGTCCCGGCTGGAGCTGATCCAGAGATAATTCCGTTGGCTCGTGATCTTCTCCCGTCAGAAGCGGCAGGGTTTCACGTAAATAACGGCGAAGTTCTTTGCAATCTTCCCTGCCGGTAATGCTTTCGCAAAGAACTGAAAGACGTTTAATTGCTGTTTCATTCAAAATGTGTTCTATTTTGCAGGCGCAATCATTACTGTCATTTTTTCCCAAGCATAGAATCTCTTCAAAAAAGCCCAGGAGAATATTGTGACGCCGCTGGATCCGGTCTGCCGTATCCGCTCCTTTGGCTGTTAGAAGTACAGGCGTATGTGACGTGTATTCAATTAACCCTTTTTCTGATAAAGTGCGCAGCGCGTTGGTGACTGATGGCATTTTTACCTTTAAGCGATCCGCAATATCTTTGGTGTGGGCGTGACCCTTGACGGCAATAATGGCAGCTATCGCTTCAAGATAGTCTTCCAAACTGCTGGACAGAGGAAGCTGAGTCATGCAAGTTTCCTTTCCTCGATGGCTTAATAAACCTCAATTTGTTATGGCGCTATGAGGTTCAATTTTTTTCCACATTCTGGCGATGTTAGCTACTTTTTGAAATGTAGATATGCCTCAAGCTTTTTGTTATCCCTATTTATGAAAATACAGTACAGCGTGGATTGCAAAAAGGCAAGTTTTTATTTTTTATCTTCCGGTTTTATGCGAATTATTAAAAAATCAACCAATCAATTGCAATAAAATGATTGTTACTGGCGTTTGTCTGAATAACAGATAGCAAAACGTCTCTTGATGAAAACAAAGAACAACGGACAGGAAAAGGAGAATAAAAATGATCCATTACAGTTCAAAGTGGTTAATGGCTGTGTTGCTTACCGGAACTATGGCTGTAACTCTTCCGAATTTTGCTGCAGAGGATGATATCCCGCCACAGAATAATCGCCGTGCCAGACGGGGCGGGCCGAATATGAATGGCGGCCCCCGTATGATGGGTGGGGGAATGGCCGAGGTAATGGAAAAACTTAAGGCGCAATATCCCGACGAAGTTGCCGAAATTGAAGAGCTTGGAAAAACGGATCGTCGCGCTTCGATGGAAAAGATGCGCGCATTGATGGAAAAAGCCGGTATCGAAATGCCGGGAATGCCTGTAAATCCGGAAATGAAACGCATTAACGCAGAAAATGAACTTGCTGCTAAAATGCCGGAAGAATATGACGCGTTGATGGCACAGCAGTTGGAAATTGACCGCAAATTGCGGGAGTTGGCGGCAAAAGCTGAAATTGATTTGCCAGAAACTTACGCTGAAGCCATGCGAGAGCTTAAAGGAACATTGCAGGAAAAAAATCCCGACGCAATGAAGGAAATTGCTGAATTGGCAAAGAGCGATCGCCGGGAGGCTGAAAAAAAATTGCGCGAACTTGCTGAAGCCGAAGGGTTGGAATATCCGAAAATGAATCCTAATCGCGGTATGCA
>CALGPR010000356.1 GCA_937960425.1 uncultured Lentisphaeria bacterium | reverse complement strand
ATTCCGTTACTGTGTTCAGCGGGTTTTGATTGACGATGAAAAGAAAATTCTTATTTTTGCTCGAGGAGCTCTCTGGTTTTTCTTTAATTTTCACCCGTCGCAGTCGTATTACGGATATACGGTTGAGGTATTGCCTGGGGAGTACAAGTTACTGCTGGATTCGGATGCCGGGTGTTTTGGTGGGCTGAAACGTCTTTCCGGAGGGCAGCATTATTTCACGACGACGGTTTATTCCGGTAAGACGAGGCAGAATATGCTGTCGCTTTATCTGCCGACCCGGACTGCCTTAGTGCTTCAGAAGTTGAACTGAGTTTCCTGATCTTTTTGGACAAACGCAGAAATTTTCTTTCTGCAGAGAGAAAATTTCACTCTTGAGCTTTTGTTGCAGGGACACTTTCCAGGAAGAGTGGTGGCAGGGAAAGAGGTAAATCTCTTTCCCGTTTCATTCTTGGGCTGATTCCTTTTTTACTCTACTCCCGCTTTGCAATTTTTTTATTTGTAAATGAGGATTTCTGATTTATATTCCCAATAAGTTATTCCGCGCAGTTCAGTCGTTGGAATCAATTCAACCCGCACCCGGTCTTCCGCGGTAATAAAACAGGAGAATATTTTATGATCCAGAAACTTCTGCTTGCAACGATGGTTGGTTTTTTGGGTATCTGTTTCGCCTTTGCAGATGATGATTATGATTTAAGACTCAACGGTGATTTTCGTGGTGGTAACATCAATGCTGAAGTTGTTCCCGGATGGACGGCCGTTCCCGGCGATGGTTCAATGAAAATCATTCAAGGAAGTGATTTTGATGAGTTCGCTGCGGAAGTCAGTGCAACTGCTCAGCAGGGCAAATCGATTTGGTCCGATTTTCATCCTGTTGTTGGGAACACACTGAAGATTGAATCTGAAATTAAAGGTAAGGGTATTGCGTCAATTGGGTTTGCTGCGTTTGATGCTGACAAAAATCTGTTATTCCAGAATTTGCAGTCCTACTATGTAACTGCCCATTGGAGTAAAACGAAAAATTATTTTTCAATCACTAAACCTGAAGTCAAATTTGTTAGAATTGCTCTTACCGCTGAAAAGGATTCCATTGTTGCCTTTAGTGACGTAGAGGCGGAATTCAATTTGAATCGGGCTGTTGCCGCTGGGACAGTAATCCCATCTGGGTCGACAACCGTCGTTGTTCCTGCGGCTGCGCCTGCACCCTCTCCGGCTGCGGCTGTTCCTGCTGTTTCCTCCGCACCCTTAAATGTCACTCCTGTTGCTGCAGCAACGGATACCACAGTAAGTCAAGTCGCCGTGCCGCAAAGGCAATTGATTGGGGATGAGTACTATTCTTTAAAAGCTCTTGGTAATGCTGAAGCTGTCTACCAGGCAACAGTGCCACTTCAGGGTGATATCGAATTTGAGCTGGAAGAAGATGCTTCCCAAGGGCAATATTGGGCAATTTCCAGTTACGACGCAAATATTTGCCGGGTTGATATTGAGCATGACCGTGGCGGAATGTGGTTTTTCCATCCCGATAAAGCGGAAATCGAATTAAAAGGTATTCAGCAGGGATCGACAGTAGTCGTATTCACGTATCCGGATGGGAAAAGTTTCAAGGTCCTCTTGACTGTTCGCTGATTTTTTCTGTTCATAATCTTTGTGCCTGTTCTTTTTCAGGGAACAGATGGTAAGCAATGGGAGAATCCATTTCGGATTCTCCCATTTTTGTTAAGGGCTGTCCCAATGTTTTATGGCAAAGAATGTAATTGGCATGAAAATACGAAACTCAGTGAGAAGATGGAGAGGAAATTTCTTAAACAAAGTGATGAGATGAAAAATTTTTCGAATGCCCAGGTTGGGCAGAATGGCTGAAGGCATAAAAAACTCTCCTGCACTATTGATAGTGCAGGAGAGAAAGAAAATTTATGATTTTTGTAAAGAGAGGAATCGATTATTCGTCGTCTTCCTTACGCAGAGAGTGGTACTTGGCCTTGTTCCACTTGGCGCTCTGCTGAAGAGCATCGACGTGACCGTCGGAGAACAAGAAGTTGGTTTTGCGGCCATGGCGAATACGCCCGACAGACCAGCAGCGATCTTCCATAATGCTGGAGCCCCAGGATTTATTTGCGGTATAGATATAATCAGTACTTTCGCCAAGTTTTGTAATTTCGTCAGAAGAGATACCGTTGGCGTTGGTGCCAATCCGCAACGGAATGTTGTGATTGTCATTAGTCATAAATCCGCTGGCTTGGCCGAATCCGCAGTTCTTGGTTACACGATATGCAC
>CALGPR010000355.1 GCA_937960425.1 uncultured Lentisphaeria bacterium | reverse complement strand
GAATTTGCTCTACTGGACTGTAAACAAAAATTCGATCCTTCCAATACATCCATTGGTTTTCATAAACGGATGACCACAAAAAAAGATTGGCAAAGCTGCATTCACAGCTGAAGCGGGCTTGCTGTTTAAAGATGTTTGAAAAAATTTGATAGGAATCAAGAGTTACCGGACGTAAGGCGGCAGTAATAGTTTGCGAAAGAGAGGTTTTATTCATATTGTGCCTTCTGGCCTTTTAAGGCCTCTAAGAGCATTGAAAACTTTAGCCAGGTCATCAAAATGCAGAGTTGCAAGCGGATCAAGAGGAGTGGGCGCATCATTGATAATAACGAGATCTCCACCATTTTCCCGAGTGTAATAAGGAAGGGACGCCGCTGGTTGAACAACAAGGCTGGAGCCGGCAATCAGGAGCAGGTCTGCCTGTGATGCTTCGGAAATCGCGCGGTCAATCACTTCAGCATTTAGGTTTTCTCCGAAAAAGATGATATCCGGCTTGATAATGCCGCCGCAGGAACAGCGGGGAATGATGTTCTTTTTTACCAGACTTGCAATTTCATGGAAAGAATATTGTTTCCCGCAGTGCAAACACCGGTGGATGGTCGGTGTTCCATGCAGTTCAATGACATTATGAGACCCGGCTTTCTGGTGGAGCAGATCGATGTTCTGCGTGATAACCGCTTTGATAATTCCCGCAGTTTCCAGTTCGGCAAGAACGGTATGGACGACTCCCGGTTGCTTTTCATTAAGATTATAGATGAAGTCTCTGGTGTGTTCATAATAATATCCGGGATCCTGTAAAAAAGCAGGCAGGGAAAAAATACGGTCTGCATCAATACCACTTTGTCGGTAGAATCCATTTTTTCCACGGAAATCCTGAATGCCTGCCAATGTGGAGATTCCCGCTCCCGTAAAGGCGACGGCGTAACGGCTGGAAGATAGTCGATCCCGGAGAAGGTCGACGTCAGCTGATAAGGTATTCATAATTTATCTGGTAGGAAGTTATTTGTCTCTAAGAATATGTTTATGTTCCATCCGCAGCTTGTTATAATACTCATTCCCCCAGCCAATGAGTTTTCCGTCCTCAAAAAGTAGTGGCATACATTCATCTTCGGTATACAAGCCGTCATGCCATTGCGTTGAAATGTAATAGTACCAGGTATTGGGGGTATTGAACACCTCTTCCGAGAGAGGCTCTCCCATAATGGATAACACTTCTTCTTTTGTCATTCCGACGCGTAGCTTTTTGGAATTTTCAAGGTTGTCAAATTGAGTGAAATATCCACAGCCGGAAAGTAAAGCCAGCAGAGTAAAGCTCAAAACTATTTTGGAAATCATAAAAAAAGTTCTCCTGTTTCCCGCTACTCGGGAGATTCATTGTCAAAGTATAATATAGCATGAACTCCCGGGCTGCAAAACCAATGGTCGGGAAAAACACTCTTTTCTTCTCTGCTTTTTATCGCTATTGGGAAAAACTGTCGCTATTTCCCAAATACATTACGAATAGCCTCCAGATAACCGTAGCCATATTCGGCTTCGGGTTCCAGAATACTGGTCTCAGGCCATTCATTCCAAGCGTTGATAGTCAAAATTTTGGGTTGACCCTTAACAGTATCCATTTCTGATTTGATGCATTCCAATGCGTGTTGAAATGCAGCTGGAGTGTTGCCAACAAGAACAGGGTTGCCGACATGAGGCATCGGTTTCCAAGGGATATTACGAGCGCATCGTGGCGTGTTGTCCCATCCCATAGTAACATTAGGAAAATAGGGAACCGGTAAGGTTTCTCTTGCATTTGCATATTCCTGTATATATTTTTTCAGCGCTTCCTGATAAGGGGTTTCCGGAAATGCACCCAACGCGCCGTGATGCACCCAGGTGTAACTGGTAGCAGAATCTGCATGGATCGCTTTGAGAACAGCAGGCCAGTTTTTCGGAGTACGGCCGCCCGGAAGGTTGGGTTCTCCCCAATACATGATATTTAAATGAAGATCGGGAAAACCTGCTGCTTTGACTTTGCTTCGGAATTTTTCCAGTGCGGTAAGGACAGCATCGCTGTCTGGGTAACTCAATGCAAAGGTGTTGATTTCATAAATTGAGAACACTGGACAACCGTTAATTTTCCAGTAATTGGGCTGTTTAAAATAATTTTCGATAACGCGGTCACAGATTTTTTCAAAAGTTTCCGGTTTGACTGAACCGGGAAAATTGATGGGACAATCGCCTTGAGTTGGATCATAGCCATGAATTTGATACCAGTCATGATTTGCCCACATCAATGCGAATTTCATCCGATTTCGGTTAGAAGCTTTCAAAAATCCATCTGTCAGGCAACGTTCCAGGAATGGTCCATCGTCATAGTAATACCAGTCAAAAAGCCAGACATCCAGGCCATGATCAGCGGCGGCGTCAATTTTTTTTGCCATAACCAAAGGATCAGCTTCATCTTCATAGCCCCAGAGTGGGTGATTTTTTACTTTATGGCCGGGAAAGCGGGACGGAGCAGTTTTGATTAATTCCCACTCGGTCCAGTTTTTACCATGAATTGCTTCCATACGCGGATCGGTATGGAAATTGGGAAAGTAAAATGCGGCAACGGTATATTCATTTGTAGCCATGATGTCAATTCCTTGAGATAATTTACATAGAACTTACCATATCGATAAGACAGAAAAAATCAACCCGAAAATCGGAATAAAGTATTTTTTTTATTGGTAGATTTGTACTTGAGTTATCGGGTATACATTTGAAAAAGAAAAAATTAATTGTATACTAAAAAGTAAGACAATAAAACAACTTGAAAGCGATATTCTCATGAATGCAATCCTCATTGATCCTCCCAGT
>CALGPR010000354.1 GCA_937960425.1 uncultured Lentisphaeria bacterium | reverse complement strand
GTCGAATGCAGTCCAAAAGCATTGCGGTTTCGTATTCAAAGCGTTCTCCGGGCAACTTAATCATAACAGGCAATAAAGAGCCGGGAATTCCACGGAGCCCCGTCTGAGTATCCGAGCACCAACACCCTGTCATCAGAAAGAGAGTAAATGTTGAACTCCAGTTACCAATACGGCTTTTCATTGGCACACCTGCCCGTGAAAAATCGCGTACGCCAAGTAAAAGCCGTGGAGACGTCATCTGCTCCAGTTCCTGCACCAGCTTTGCAACATCTTCCGATAAATGCTGTCCATCCGCATCCGCAATCACGACGCCCCTGCCTTGAGGGAACCGGTGCAAATACTCTTGAAATGCCGTCTTCAATGCCCGGCCTTTTCCACAATTACTATCATGCCGGAGTACGAAAACATCCGGAACAGATGTCACTTCAGCAAAGATTCCGTCAAAATTCTCTGAACTGCCATCATTAACAACAATTACAAAATTCGCCAACCGCTGCCGCAGTGAACGAATTAGATCCGGCAATTCACGTCCTGGATTCAATGACGGAATGACGATTGCAATATCTGAATTCAACTTCAATTCACTTTTTCCGTTCAAAATGTTTTTGAAAAAAAGGCAGAATAACGTCAAGTGCAGCAAGAACAACACGAAACTGGTGCCCACCCTCCAAATCTATCACTTCAGGAATGATCCCTTCGTTTTCCAGTGCTGCAATATAATTGCGATTCATGGTATAGTCAAAAGCACTTTTTCCACAAACGACAAGAATATCAAAATGTTTCAGTGCCCCAACAGAATAGATGGGATTACAGTGGAACCAATCTTCCTGCTTATTACCGAACACAGATGTAACAACCTCATATTGCTGTCCTTCGGGAAACTCTTTGGGTTCTTTCGGATAGTCGCTCAAAGCAATAACTGTTGCCAATGCACTGAATTTGTCGGATTCACTTTCTGCAAAGCAAAGCGCGCCATAACCGCCCATGCTCCAGCCGGCTATACCACGTAAAGCTGGCTCTTGAGAAATCGCGTATTTTTTCTCCGCATCTACGATTGTCTCTTCCAGGCACTTCCGATATAAAGATCTTTCATTCACAGGACTATCAATATAAAACCCGTCATCACCTTGTGGAAAAACCAGAATAAATGGCATTTTTGCCAATTTCATCAAAGCATGTTCATTTTCTATCAAAGAACGGTGGTTACGGCCTCTACCGTGAAGAAAATACACCACAGGATAAGGGGTTGTCTTCCGGTATCCTTCCGGGAGAAGCACAGTATAAGGATGTTCTTTATTTAGCGCTCTGCTGAAAAAATTCTCTTCATGCAAACGGGTCCCTTCCCATGCTTGAGGTAGAGATG
>CALGPR010000353.1 GCA_937960425.1 uncultured Lentisphaeria bacterium | reverse complement strand
CTCCTTTCAGCGGAGAGCACAAACCGATCATGTGTTTGAGAAGCGTGCTTTTTCCACAGCCGGAGCCCCCGAGGATTGCAAAAATTTCACCGCGTTGCACATCAAAATTCAAATCGTGAAGCAACGCCCTGCCTCCATAACCGACAGTCAGATTACGCACCTGAACGACCGGCTCGTTTGAGAGTTTCTGTTTTTGTTCAGAATCGTTCACCGTCAATATCCCCAAAACCAAAAAATCACTGTCAATACTGCATCTGCAACTACAATCAGAAAAATACTGCTTACCACTGCTCCGGTTGCTGCCCGTCCGACTCCCAGCGCATCATCCTGCGCCAGGAACCCTTTTCGGCATCCGGATAGAGAAATCAGTACGGCAAAAATTACTGCCTTGCTTAGGCCCATCAGAAATACTGTAATATCGAGAACCTCCCGTGTCCGATCAAAGTACGTCACCGCAGGAATGTCCATCAGATACACGCCAACGGTCGCCCCTCCAAGCACACCGGAAATGTCCCCGAAAATCGTCAACATCGGCAGCGCCAGCACCATTGCTGCCAATTTCGGCAATACCAGAAAGCGATTGGGAGAAATTCCCATCGTTTCGAGAGCGGAAATTTCTTCATCAACCTTCATCGTTCCGATTTCCGCGGCAAAGGAACTTCCGGCGCGGCCGGTTGCAATAATTGCGACCATCAGAGGGCCAAGTTCTTTAAAAATGGAATACGCCACCATGTCCGCCATGATCATTTCTGCCCCGTATTTCTGCATTTGAACCCCAGCCTGAAATGCGATGATCAACCCCATCAGGTAACAGAGCAAAAGAACAATAGGAAGGGACTGGCTGCCGCATAACGACAGATAATAACGAAAACTTTTCCACCGGATACTGCCGGGGTGAACAGCAGCAACGCACGCCGTTCCGAAAGTGTCACCGAGAAACTCCACTGCTCCACTTACGTTGTCAATCCGCTCGGAAGTATTCTTCCCGATTTCAATGACTGCCTTGGCTTTTTTTACCGCTCGAATTGTTTTCATTGACCCTTTTCCCGTTTTTCGAGTATTCCCATACAATATACTTCATTTCAGAGACGAAAAAAAGCCTGAACTCTATGAAAGCAAGGCTTTTTTTCCCTTTCAGCTTGAGCGTGGCAGAAAAAAATGGTATATTATACGATAAAAAAACGAATAACAGGCGCACTCAAGCTCTCCATTGTCAAAAAGATGCCGGGAGCACGCCGGAAAGAGTTTCCCATGAAATATACCTTTGACCCGATTGAGGAGGTAATTGCTGCCATTGGACGTGGCGAAATGGTCATCGTCACGGATGACGAAAACCGCGAAAATGAAGGGGATATTATTGCTGCTGCAGAAAAAATTACCCCGGAAATCATTACGTTTATGGTTACTTATGCACGCGGATTGGTTTGTGCTCCAATTACGGAGGAACGCGCTGCAGAGCTGGTACTTTCGACTCCGGCAATTCTGAATGATCCCTTCCGTACTGCATTTACCGAGAGTGTTGATCTTCTTGCCGGAACGACGACGGGAATTTCTGCCGCTGATCGTGCAAAAACAATCAAGGCTTTGTCTGATACGGCTGTTGGCCGCTCCGCATTTGCCAGCCCCGGTCATGTTTTTCCGTTGATCGCACGGCGCGGAGGTGTACTGCGCCGTGCCGGACACACAGAAGCCGCAGTAGATCTTGCCCGATTGGCAGGATTAGCGCCGGCGGGTGCAATTTGCGAAATCATGAACGACGACGGAACAATGGCGCGCGTCCCACAACTGGCAGAGTTCCGTCGCAAACACAATTTGAAGTGGTGTACGGTTGCAGATTTGATCGAGTACCGCCGCCGGACGGAAAATCTTATTGAACGTACGGAAGCGGCAAAACTTCCAACAGAATTCGGAGAATTTAAAGTAGTTGCGTTCAAATCTAAACTGGATGATCTGGAACATGTCGCTCTGATTTATGGAGATATCGAAAACAAAGAAAACGTTCTGGTTCGTGTACACAGTGAATGTCTGACCGGAGACGTTTTTGGATCACGCCGCTGCGATTGCGGCTCCCAACTTCATGCGGCAATGCGCAAGGTGGTTGCTGAGGGCGCGGGAGTAATTCTTTATATGCGTCAGGAAGGACGCGGAATCGGAATTTTCAATAAAATCCATGCGTATAAACTTCAAGACGAGGGATGCGACACGGTTGAAGCAAACGTCAAACTGGGATTTGCTCCGGATTTGCGTGAATATGGAATCGGAGCGCAAATTTTGCAAACCCTGGGTTTGAAAAGCATTCGATTGCTGACCAATAATCCGGCAAAACTGGCGGGACTTTCCGGTTTCGGGTTAACGATAACGGAACGGGTTCCCATTGTCATTGAGCCGCACAAAGAAGACGCTTTTTATCTTCAGACCAAAAAAGACAAAATGGGCCATTTGATCTGATGCGGCTGTTGCGGGAAAGCAACGAAAGTAAAGAAAGCTGAACGTCGTGGTACAAACATGCCCGTGCTGGCAATGACATTGAGTCGTTATTCCGGATTGTTTTGAAAATCTACCCCATGGCTGATTTTGCAAGACAGACAGTAAAAAAGAAGTTCATCGGGCATGTCTTTTTCTTTTGAAAAGAGCGTTTGCGGTTCGAAATTGCCCAGATTTGCTGTTTTTTTGCTTTCCCTCTTTGTGAGGGAATTGCACGGTTACATCAGCAGTTGCGCATCGACGTCAGCATAAAGTTCAACACCTTTGGGAGCCTGCGTATGCAGAATTAAACTCCGAATGGCGTAGCGTAATGCTTTCAACCCGCTGCCTCGGAAAATAATCTGATAACGGTAGTGGTTTTTGATTCGTTCTACCGGAGATGGCTCCGGACCGGTTACAATGATTCCGTCATGACAATATGGGCGTAATTGTTCCATACATACTTCTGAATATGCCCGAGCCGCAGCCGGGTCTTCACTCCGGAAATGTAATACCATCAAATGTCCATCCGGCGGATAGTGCAATTGTGTCCGTATCGCCATATCGTACTCGTAAAAGGAATCATAATCGCCTTCCAACGCCATAGTAATCACATCGTTATAGGGGTTAAAACTCTGAATAATCACTTCCCCAGGAATTTCTCCGCGGCCAGACCGGCCTGCCACCTGAGTCAAAAGTTGAAACGTGCGCTCCGCAGCGCGAAAATCCGGGATGTACAGCCCCTGATCTGCATTTACCACTCCGACCAAGGTAACATTGGGGAAATGAAGCCCTTTGGCAATCATCTGTGTTCCGATGAGAATATCAATTTCTCCGCGCAAAAAGCGGTCAAGAGTGTCTTCGTGTGCGCCGGCGAAACGCATGGAATCCGAATCCATACGAACAATGCGTGCGCCAGGAAATAACTTTGCGGAAATCTGTTCGACCTTTTCCGTGCCACTCCCGGAATACCGGATTTCAGGTGCCCCACAGGAAGGACAACGCGATGGCGCAGAAATTGTCCCGCCACACAAGTGGCAACTGAGGATTTCCTGTTGCCGATGATAGGTGTACGCTATCGAACATTCACTGCACATCGCGACATAACCACAGTTTTCACACATCATTTGCCTGGCAAACCCGCGGCGGTTCAAAAAAAGTATCGATTGTTCCCCGGCGACCAGCCGGTCACGAATTGCCGCAATCAGGGTTTTGCTGAAAAGATTCGATTTTTTTTCCCCTTCCTGAGGTGCATCAATCCGCATATCAACAATGCTGATTTTCGCTTTTTTCCCGCCATCTGCACGTTGCGGCAGTTCGGCAAATGCGTATTTTCCTGACCTGGCATTGGCAAAAGATTCAAAGGAAGGCGTTGCTGATCCTAAAATTACCGTTGCATTTTCAAACTTTCCCCGCATGACTGCCACGTCACGGGCATGGTAACGAGGGGATTCCGATTGTTTATAAGTGCTCTCATGCTCTTCGTCAACAATAATCAACCCCAGGTTGCGAAGTGGCGCAAAGAGCGCCGAACGAGCCCCGACCACAATCTGTACCTCGCCGCGATCAATTCGCATCCATTCATCGAAGCGCTCGCCATCGGTCAGTCGGCTGTGCATAACGCTGATTTCATCGCCGAAACGAGCTCGAAAGCGGCGTACCGTTTGCGGGGTCAATGCAATTTCCGGCACCAGTACGATTGCACTTTTGCCGCGTTGAACAGCTTCAGCAATTGCCTGCAAATACACTTCTGTTTTCCCGCTGTTCGTCACTCCGTACAAAAGCAGTACATGACGGGAATCTTTTGCCGCCAGCATCATTTTGATCTGTTCCAACGCTTTTTTCTGAGCTGGATTCAATTCTGGAGGGACACTGGGAAATACGACCGAATCGCCAAAAGGATTACGGCGGACAACCACTTCTTCTCCGACAATCAGCTCTTTGCGTTTCAGTGTCCGAATTGTCGAGATCGTCGCATCTGTCCGGTTTAAAAGAAGATCGACGGGCAAGGGGTCTTTCAACGGCAGCAAATATTCCAGGACTTTGATTTGTGGAGCAACGCTCTTTTTGTCCCGGTTGTTTTCGATAAACGCCTTGGCTGTTCGAGGCTCCGCAACACGGTAAGCCACAAGGGTCTTTGCCCGGACAATTCCGCGGCGCACCGCGCCGGGTAGAAGCGTCCGTACTGCCTGTTCCCGGCTGCAGCAATAATAGTCGCTCATCCAGAGCCCGAGTTTGATCAGAGATTCCGGCAAATGCCCTGCTTTTTCTAATCCCAGCAATGTTCTGATTTCGCCGTCATAATTGCTGGATGCTGCAACATCGAGAACATAACCGGATTTTGTGGCCGAGCCAAAAGGAATCCGGACACGGGAACCAACCCGTATTTCCTTTTCCAATTCCCCGGGAATCCGATAATCAAAAATTCGGTCGAGTGACAGATCGATAATAACTCTGGCAAAAAGCACTGGGAAAACTCCGGTTACAATTGCAGGGGCGTTTCCTTATTCCTGCTGAGTTTCTTCAATGGAGTGGATAACAAAAGGGTTTCCCTCCGGATCAAAACAACGGCAGGACCCATCGGACAAGGTTTCCGTGCGGAATCCATACCGGTGAATACGGAGAGCCAGCGCTTGCGGTTCCATCGAAGCAAAAGACCACTCTGTCCGGTTTTGCGGCGTTGTTTGCCCGCTTTTTTCCTTGAGAATGAGCCGTTGGTGGGACGGAATTTCAAATTCACACCGGAAATTGCTATCCAGCACCGGCTGTCCGAAGCCGACAATTTCCCGGTAAAAGATCCGGCAGCTATCAATGTTATTCACATGAAGGATGACTTCGTTTTTAAGAGCTTTCATATTTCCCGCCAAGACGATTTGCGCATTGTCTGAAAAGGGTTACATTATAAGTAAACAGAGAATGTCCCAATAGTATAATCGTTTTCAGACGTTCTGCCAAACTGGCAACGTCCTTTTTTGAGGAATTTGTCTGCAATTTTATAAGATAAGGAACCGACTTCGATGGATTACACCGTCTACCAGAACCCGTTGACTGACCGCTATGCCAGTAAAGAAATGAGCTTTAACTTTTCGCCACAGAAAAAGCATTCGACATGGCGGAAATTATGGCTGGCGCTCGCCCGCAATGAGCAGGCA
>CALGPR010000352.1 GCA_937960425.1 uncultured Lentisphaeria bacterium | reverse complement strand
ATTCCCATTCTGAATAGATATCTGATAAAGCAGTAAAGAGGGAATGGGAATGCTTTTCTTGAAAAGGAACTGTTTAAAAAATGTAATTCCGGGCAGAGACAAACCAAGTGGAGTTTTTATTCGGAGTCGCGATAAGAAGAAGGCATGATTTAAAAATAGGACAGGAAATTTTTCCGGCAAAAAATTAATGGTAAATTACTTCTATTCTATGGACGGAAGCGAGAATTTGTTTTTTCTCGGACTCGAACTGCGATCAGAAAGTGAATTACCTGTTTGAAAAACAACCGCCAGTCAGTATCGTGAAAGCCAAAATTTTGACAGATCTGTTATTGCAGTCAACAATTTGTGATCTGGACGGCATTCTCCCGACAATCCCGCAATGTGGTTGACTCCATAGGCCGACAGGGCTGGTGAGCACATCTGTGCCGATAGAGGAACGCTCAATGGCATCATTGCCATATGCTGTGCATAACGGATCATTGCCTCAAGGCAAAAATTGCCTCCTCCATTAATACTGGAAGAAGTACAGAAAAAACCTGCCGGTTTCCCTTTGAGCGGTTGGGTAAGGTAAACTGCTGCTGAGGCATCCATAAAGGTTTTCATTTCAGCTGAGACATTGCCAAAATAATTTGGACAGCCCAGAAGAACAAAGTCTGCCTGACAAAATTCTTCCAGAGTGATCAGGGGGATTGCATTCAGTTCTCCGGATATTTCTTCAGCGGCAGAAAAGCGTCGTTGCAGACTGATAAGATCTTCATCGGGAACCCTGCGGAGTTGAACTTGTGTATTGAATTGACGAAATGCCGCAGCAAATGCTTTTGCCAGAATGAAGCAGTTGCCGGTTACAGAGTGAAAAATAATAGTGACAGTCATATTCATTACGATTCTCTACTGTATGAATAAATGGATTGATAGGTTTTTATCATTCCGCGGAAAGTTTGCAATAATCCGATGAGGAAAAAGAAGATTCCAATAAAAAATGCAATCACTGGAATAGCCAAATAAAGATCGCTCCAATACAAGTCCGTTATCAACACCGCCTGTTGGGGGTTATCAGGATTAACATAACAGTAACAACGATTGTCTTCAAAGGTTTGAACCCAGTCCAGAAGTTCATCTTCTGTGCCAGAAAGCGGTTTTAGAAATCGAATGGACCAGGATTGATAATGGAGATCTCCATATTGGTATCCGTAACGCAGAAAGAGTTCTTCATTGGTTGCGCCAGGGAGAATGCCGAAGGCGGTATGGGCTTCGTATACAGTGCATGGAATTTTTGCCCAATTCGGGGCTTTGAGCGTATAGTAAAAATTGAGAATGATTTTCGGCGCACTGAAAATTGTTGCCGCAATGAGGAGCACTCCGATCAGCAGACGCAGAAGATCTCTTTTGGAAATGTCAAAAGCATATAAGAGCATGAATACCGTTTTCCCCCCCCAAAAAAGATATTTACTGCTGATGTCTGTGAAGCCAGTAACTTAGAAAAGCTTTGCGTGTGACCCAGTAACTTACTGCCATTGGGATAAGTAGTACCGGTGCGGAAAATGGAATAAACGAGAGAAGTGCTGCCAGAGCAAAAAGAATAATAAAAAGAACCCGACTGGCCATACGGGCAAAAATTCTTCCTGAAAAATTCATATAGAGCCGCAAGGGGCGGAGCAGCAGGACGTTATTCAAAGCTGCAGACAGGATAAAACCGAAAAAAGGCAGCAAGCAGAGGCAGAAAAAGATCACATAACATTTGATTACCCGCCGGTCATAACGATGAATGAAACCAATGACATCCCGCTTGGCAGGAAAAACTTTGCTGTTACAGAGCGGACAGTAATTGTTGTAATGAAGCGGCGCTGCACAAATGCGGCAGCGGTGGACTGCTCGCAGGTGGTATTCCTGGTTAAGTCGTGCCTTCTGGCTTGATCCGATGCTGAACCGGGTCGTCACTCCCCAGAGGTTAACTTTACGGGTTTCCGGTTGGATGGCCAGGCAGGAGGGACATTGCAAGGCTGAATTGGGAACCGGATTACCGCAGTTGTCGCAACTGTGTTTCTGACTATTTTCCAACAGGGCCAGAGAGCGATTGGCCGCATACAACATTCCCCAGAAAAAAATAAACAAAATGATTGCCGGTAAAGGTGCAAGAAGAAGAGCAAAAAGACCGAACACACACCAGGATTCTTCCAAAAGCAATGTCAGGGTGCGCAGATGCAACGTATTTTCCGGGTCGAGAGCCATCAGAATGGTTGAAATACTGGAGCGCAGAATGGTAAGAAAATGCGTGATTGCTGCGAAGAAAAGACTGCCAATGATTGATAGTGAGAGGCCCGCCTGACTAACGGTAACAGTTGCAGCTGCCGTTTCTGTTGCCGATTCATAGGCTGCATAGTGAAGAAACGCAAAGGAAAGCAACAAAGCAATCACCGGCTTCGCATATTTATCGCAATTCTTGTCAAGAAAAGAGCGAATTATGGGCACGCGCATGGCGATGAGTTCCAGCAGACTGAGAAAACCCATAAAAGTAATCATTGCCGGATGAAGGAGCCAGGGAGGCGTCGCTTCTGCCAATTGGGCAACTAGTTCTGGCTTTCCCCATGTCCATAGGGGATGGAATCGTAATACCAGCATGCTGAGGAATGTTGGTAAAAACATTCGAACTGACACTAATCCAGCCATACCCAGCAAAAGTGAAAAACTTTGTATCAGCGATAATTGCGGCATTTCTGTATTTCCCTCCAACCCTTGTTGCATCCGGTAGATTATTGACGGACGAACTTCTTCTCTAACAGTGTAACAGTAGTATCCTATGCCAATATAATCATCGCCGTGATGAATGCAAACTGGCAATTTGCATTTTTCCGCATACTATTTTATAGTAATACGGTTTACTAACAATAGGAGCTGCTATGAAACTCGTTTTTATCCTGTTATGTTGTTGGGTGTTGGGTTCGTTCTCAGTCTGTGCTGAGGAAATTATAAAAAACGTCGAGATTTCCGGTCGTAGTGCAAGCCACCAGGGAAATAAATTTCTGAGCAAAGAGTTTCAATTTGATGTTCCATGTGATTTCCGGGCGCAGGATATTGTTGTGCAGATGTCGAGTACAACCCCGGAAACGTTGCAGTGTTTCAAATTCTATTTTTACAATCAAGATGCAGCCCGACCGTGTTTAGGATTCCAGACATGGGAAGCAAGTTTGACGGAGAAACCACAAGAATTCCGTCTTCAGGCTGGAAGTCCTGATAAAAAGGTTCTCTGGATGACTGTCGGCCTGGCTGAAGAGAGCCCTTCTGCAATCGATCGTATGGAAGTTGTCGTCGGAACAATTGATAATGATGTCCCGCTTCAGTTATCGATTGAAGCGGTGGAACTGAGCCCCAATCCCGACGCTTCCTGGGAAGAATATCCGTCTCATCCCGTTTATGCAGATGCTCCTGCTGAAGTCTCCCATCCAGTGGGGCCATGGAAAGAAGCGGATCTTCTCAACTTCCGGAAAAATTGTAATACAGAATGGGGGCGCGCCGTTCTGGAAGATTTCCTGCGCCGTTCTCAACCACTGATGGCGCTGGAGCTCGAAACGTTGACGGAGGCGTTACCTTCTGGGGATACAATGGATCATGTCGATTGCCCGAAATGTGGTGGAGCAAACCCGACATGGGTGCTTCGCGCTGACGGCAAATCGATGGAGTGCAAACGCTGCCGAGTAGTCTATCCGGGTGAAGAATGGCTGGAACAGGAGATGACAATTCCCGGACCGGATGGCGATAAGATTGTCACTTATGTTGAGGGGCCGGAGATGTTTGTCGGGGACGATTCTGTGGGAACCCGGTACTTTTTGCGCAATATGTTAAACAATCTATTGATTCAACGAACCAACAATATTATTTTCCTTGCGTACGCATATATTGCGACCGGCGAGGAAAAGTATGCTGAACAGGTGCGGGCCATTTTGCTGCGGCTGGCTGAAGTTTATCCCGGTTATTCTTTGAAGTTTCGTACTTTCTATTACCAGTCTCCGAAATTCAATTATATGGCGGGAAAGCTTGCCGGGTGGAAATACAACGACAGTATTGTGGTGACTAATTGGATGACTGCATATGATTTAACGGTTTCCAGTGGGTTGTATTCCCCGGAAGATCGGTTGAAGATTGAGAATGGCATTGTTCGGGAGTATGCCCATATGATCACTGCCCACCGGGCAGATGGGGATGTGACTACCAACGCGGTTCCGGCACATTTGACGGGCGTGGCAATGGCGGCTGCTTTGACTGGCAATCACGACTGGATGGCAAATTATATTTTAAATGGGAAAAGCAGTTTACGGGAGTTTCTCGAGGAACGCTACTGGCGGGACGGAACTTGGCATGAGAATAGCAGTTCTTATGCAATTATGGCTGACGATCCCTTGATGCGGTTGGTGGAAATCCTTCATGGGTATAGTGATGCCATGTCATATACCAAAGCCGATCGCATTGAGCAGTTGGACATTTTTGCTGAATTGCCGAAACTGCGTGGGTTGTATTCGACGATGGCAAAGATGATTATGCCGGATGGTTTTCTGCCTGCTATCCACGATTCCGGAGTATTTACCCGGTATCCGGAACGTTACGCCGTATTTACGGCAGCCCATTTCCCTTCCGAAGAAGCCAGCGGGCGTTTGGCAACGGTAATTGCCGAAAAACAGCCCGTCGGATTCGGCAGCGAATATTCGCTGTTCAAAAGAGATCCGGATTGGACGTTGCCGTCTCCCTGCATGGACGTTATGCCAAGCCGGGTGATGCCGACAACCAATTGGGTAATTTTGCGCGGAGACGGTGTTGCAGAGAAAAATGCTCTGGTGTTTGACTATGGATATTTTGCTAATGGGCATAGCCACTACTCTTCGTTAAACTATTCAAGCTGGCTGGATGGGCACGAGGTTGCATTGGATTACGGTTATATTGCCTTTTCTCATCCATTGCGGAGTATCCAGACGGCGCCGATTGCTCACAATATGGTGACTTTTGATGGAGAACTTCCTGCAGTTTCCCGCCAGGGAAAACTTCTTTTTTACAATGACCGGGGAGAATTTAAAATTGTTGCTGGAGAAGATACCTCTGCTTGGAGCCGTGCTGAAGAAAATCAACGTGCGCTATTTTTGGTCACTTATCCGGATGGCATTGCGTATACGGCGGATTTTATCCGCTTTGCCGGAGGGGAAGATCATCTTTTTTCACTGAATCTTGAAGGAACTGCTGAAACTATCACGGAAGATGTCGGTACGGAGCCTTTTGTGTTACCCCATGGAGACGCGGGGTTTAATGGGATTTCTCATTTGCAGAACGTTGCATGGTATCCAGGCGTGTCTTCTCTGGTCAAAGAGTATACGACAGAGGACAGCTTTCATCGCCGTGTCTGGCTTTTCGGGGATGAAGGGCAGAAGATTCTGAAAGGGGATTTTGTTTATGCTCGCGACCGCGCGAAGCCGGATGACCGCAAAGTCTGTGAATGGATCGGGATGTATGATGAAATTTCCGGTCGGCCGGTTTCCGCTGCTTCTGTGTTGGCAGCCGGAATCGGTAGCGTTCCGGATTTGCAGGTTCGTAAAGTCGAACTCGCTGTCCTCGTCGGTCGCGATGCCCTGCG
>CALGPR010000351.1 GCA_937960425.1 uncultured Lentisphaeria bacterium | reverse complement strand
GAATAAATCTTTTTTCATTCAATGTGGTCAAAAACGGAAATCGCGTTTCCCTTCTTTGATTTCCTGCAATCGCTCACTTGCCAGTGTCCGGACTTTTTCGTTCGGGACCCGGAGCAATTCAGCAGCAATTACCTTTTCTCCGGCGATTTTGGTTTCCGGAGCAGCATAATCTTCCAAGTATTCCTGGAGTGTCATCAGCGCATTTGGTTGACAGCAGTTCGCGATTTGTCCTGACTTCACCAGATGCATGAAGCGGTCTCCGGTTCTGCCTTCCCGGTAACAGGCAGTGCAGAAACTCGGGATGTATCCCTGTTCCAGTAACCAGTGTACCACCTGATCCAGTGTCCGCAAATCGCTGACATCAAACTGTGCAGTCTCATCATGCCGCTCCGGAGTCGTATAGCCGCCGACACTGGTGCGGGACCCGCCGCTGATTTGGGATACTCCAACCCGGAGGACCCGTTCGCGCGCTTTCCGGCTTTCCCGCGTCGAAACGATAATTCCAGTATAGGGGACTGCGATACGGAGAACCGCAACGAGCTTTTCAAAAATATCGTCGGAAATTGCATTGGAAAACGTATTGGCGTCAATATCGTCCGCCGGGCGAATTCGCGGAACGCTGATGGTGTGCGGCCCCACGCCTTTGAAGGCTTCCAGATGTTCTGCGTGCATTAATTGTCCGACAAAGTCATAACGATAGGTCGACAAACCATAAAGTACTCCGCACCCAACGTCGTCAATCCCGCCATCCATTGCTCGATCCATCGCTTCCGTATGCCACGCATAGTCATGCTTCGGCCCGGTCGGATGGAGCTTTTCGTAGTTTTCCTTATTATAGGTTTCCTGAAAAAGAATGTAGGTACCGATGCCGGCATCTTTGAGCTTGCGGTAATTCTCAACAGTTGTAGCGGCAATATTGACATTGACACGCCGGATTGCACCATTTTTGTGTTTGATGGAATAGATGGTTTTTATGCTTTCAAGAATGTATTCAATCGGGTTCATTACCGGATCTTCACCGGTCTCGAGTGCAAGACGTTTGTGTCCCATATCTTGAAGCGCGATGACTTCCGCACGAATTTCATCCTGGGTTAATTTTTTGCGTGGCAACGTCTTGTTCTGCATATGATAAGGGCAGTAGACACAACCGTTGACACAGTAATTGGACAGGTACAAAGGTGCAAACATGACGATACGGTTTCCATAGAATGCCTCTTTGATTTTCCGGGCAAGCGCAAACATGCGCTCTTTCTCTTCTTCCAGCTCGCAGTCAAGGAGCACCAGGGCTTCCCGATGACTTAACCCTTTGCAATTTTCCGCTTTGTCGAGAATTGCGTTGACCAGCGCTTTGTCATTCTTATGTTCATCTGCGTATTGCAGCGTGGCACGGATTTCACCATCATCAATGAAATCCACCGCATGGGGAGACATGATATCATACATTTTTCAAACCTTTACTGGGTAATGTTGTTTCTGGCATAAATTGTTTTGACGTTGACTCCGGGAAGCATGCCAAGTCTTCCGGAAAGAGCACTGGTAACGTTCTGAGGAGCGTCAAGGACAACGCTGATGATGGAAATTCCTTTCTTTCGATAGGGGATTCCCATTCGCCCGACGATAAAGTCACCGCATTCGTGGAGCAGTTGATTGATCGCTTCAGACGAAGAAATATCTTCGACAACAATCCCTAAAAGGGCAATTCTGTTTTCTTCCGGCATATCCGGACTCCTTTTTCTCCAGGTGACGTGCTCCGACATGCAAAAAAAAACGTATGCCGGGGACACGGCATACGAAATTCCATAGTTTAACACCAGTGACAGAGAATAATACATCTCCACCTGGCAAAATTTTCGGGATTCTCGTCAGCCTTAACCCTCGGGCGAACCCTTGTGCTCAGAACCGACAACGCTGACGTTTTCGACCAGGCTTTCGGAAGCCAGACCTCGTCGTCGTTGCTTTTCAAAAAAATACACGTTCCGAAAAAGAATTACAAATTATTTTTTGAAAAAAAGTTATATGAATTTTCCTCTGGGCAAATCATCCACCTTTCTTTAAAGTAAGTGGTTCTGGAGGGAAATATCGTAGAGAGTATAAATTGTTTTACAACCGTTCCTTTCGGCAGAGTCGGAAAAACATTTCCGCCATAACCAGTTTTGCATCAATTCCATCTCCGGCTGTAACCCGCTCTTTGATAAACTGCCCGAGGTTTTTCTCGCTCACCCGCAAAACTTCTATTGACTCAGAATCTTCCTGATGCGGTTCCGGCTCGCTCGGGTACTGTTTGCCGTCAATTTCCATCGCCACATAAAAGAGTTTTTCTCCGGACATGCCCGGGGAACTGTAAACAGCTTCAGAAACCTCAACAACTTTGCCAGTGTATCCCGTTTCTTCATATAGCTCTCGTTCTGCTGTTGCAGCAGGGCCTTCGCCTTTATCAATCAAACCGGCAGGAAATTCAATCACATACCTTCCGGTCGGCGGCCGGAACTGCCGCACCAGAAGTATTTCGCGTTCCGGCAAAATCCGTGCCATGATGACTGCCGCACCAAAAGAGTTCGCTCGATTTACCGCCTCCCAATTTCGCGAGCGGTTGCGTTCATCCGTAAACGTTACTGTTTCATGTTGCAGGAATCGTCCGGCATAATTGACTGCCCGATGGGTTACTATTGCGCTGTTTTTGTACTGTTTCATTCGATCAATCCCATTCATTTTTCCAAAGATATTGTGATTACAGTATCGCATGCTGGTTTCTTTCGCAACCTTGTTGTCCGGATGGAATAAAATTTTTTTAATTTTGAATTTGCAAAAGCAAGAAAAGCGATTTACATTATTGAAAATTCGCTGAAATGCTTCCCTTCCAGTTGCGGTCGCAGCTGTTTTTCCCGCAAGTATCGGTTTACGATTTGTGTGAAGCTTTTCTGGTGGGAAAATACGTTTATGGATCCGGTCGGGAAATAGCATCCGGCAGATGCGGTACCCTTCACATTTACCGCTGTGAAAAAATCTGAACAAAAATTCACATGACGCTTTCCTGAGGATTTTCATGAAAATAGGCCTGACCGGTGGGATCGGTTGCGGCAAAAGTGCTGTGTTAAGTCTTTTTGCCGATCACGGATACCTGACCTGTAATGCGGATACAATCTGCCACAGTTTTTACGAAGACAATACTTTTTGTGAGCAGTTGGTTGCCCACTTCGGCTGTGGAATTTGTGCTGGAAATAGCCGGATTGACCGCAGAAAGCTTGGGCGGATTGTCTTTGGCGATGCCGAAGCAATGGCATTTCTGCAATCGTTGATTGAGCCGCGGTTTTATGAGGGCTTGTTGAATTTTCTCAATACAGCCGATGCCGGAGGGCACGATGTTATTGTTGAAATCCCGCTGCTTTTTGAAGGACACTACGAAAAACTTTTTGATGTTACAGTTGCCGTATGGAGCCCCCAGGCAATTCGCACCCGGCGAATGCAGGAGCGCGGCTGGAGCAATGCAGAAATATTTGAACGAGAAAAAGCACAGCTTGATCCCGATAAAAAATTGGAACTTGCTGATTACGGACTTATCAATACCGGGACATTAAAAGATCTGGAAGCGCAGTGCGCGATCCTGTTCCGTCCCTGAATTTGCCATAGGAAACAGACACTATGATGGACGAACCCAACGATTCTATGCCGCAGGAAAATCCTGTGAGCGCAGCAACTCCCGCTGGTGAAGCACCAAAAAAGCGCCGCGGACGCCCCCCGAAAAAGAAGGTGGAAGATCCTGTCGCTTCTCCTCAACCCGTTGAAAAAGTGACTTCCCCGGAAAAGCCGGTCGAAACAGCGACTGCTGCGGTTTCGGAACAGATGCCCAAACCGGTTGAACCTATGTTCCCACCAGATGACGAACTGCCAGGCTTTTCGCCCTCCTGTGCTGTTCCGCCGCAATCTCGTGCTGAAGCCCCCGTTTTACAGCCTCAACAGAACGGAAATGGAGCGAATAATAATTTCCAGCGCCAAAGTCGTGACCGGCGTAAAAATAATTACAATAATAAC
>CALGPR010000350.1 GCA_937960425.1 uncultured Lentisphaeria bacterium | reverse complement strand
CGCCAATACAGAAAGGAATTCAGCAATAAACGAAATCACAAGAGGCAAAAAATTTGCGTTATTATTTGCGACCTCCGCCAAGGCGACAAGGTTGTAGGAAAGTTGAATCATATTTTTCCGATAAGAAATACACGGCTACCCGCATTCATCGGCAATTCCACAGGATCCGTCAAAGACCAAACCGGGGTCCCGCTTTTTTTGCCTTTGAGTTGTTGCAGGCGAGAGATTTCCTCCCGAGCCTGTTCCGGAGTTTTATAGAAAAGATAACGGCCGGAAGATTTGACCATATGATTTGCCTCCGTATATAATTTTACGGCATCCCCCACCGCTCTGGCAGTCAAAATGTCATATCGGTTTTCATACTCTTTTCGGCGATTTAGTTCCGGGGAACGTCCGTTTAAAACCGTTACATTAGACAGTCCAAGCGTTTTTGCAGCACTTTCCACAAATTTCGTCTTTTTCCCAACAGAGTCTATTGCCGTAACCTTCAATTTAGGATAAGCAGCAGCCAGCACCAGAGAAGGAAACCCTGCCCCGCAACCGACATCAGCAATATGAAAAACCTCCGTAGAGAGTTCAGGAAAAAACTTTCCCGGCAACAAGGAATCCAGCACATGCTTAATCCAAAACCCATCTTCGTCTGCAATCCGAGTCAAGTTCACATAAGAATTTGCTTCGACCAATAACGTAAAAAATTGCAAACAAATTCCATGAAGTCTTTCAGGCTCCGGCACATTACATTCCCGGCACCACTTTTGCCAGTCATAAGGAATTGGCATTCCATCCTCCGAGATTCCAAATAAAAGCAACCCAGGAATACATTGCTACCAGAAGGAAATAAGCAATAGAAAGATATTTTACAGAAGATTTCCTTGCAGCCAAACGAAACCAGTCCCGCAATAAGCACGGCTTGGCAGAAAAAATAATTCCGATCAAACCAATACTCCAAGCAATTATCGCGCCGGGAACAGCGCCATGAATATCGTACGCAAACGATTCCCGCAGAAAATAATACGCGGCAAGAATCATGAGCCCTCCAATAGCACGGCTGAAAAGGAAGTCTAAAAAGAAATATGCTGCCAAGGTAAACCCTCCGGCAAGCAGCCAGAGCTTACGAGAAAGGAAATCCCATGCCAACGCTTCAGCCTGAGGCACGCACCACGCCAAAGCCCCGGCAGCAATGATAACCCCCACTACGCGATTGCGGCTCAACCGTTCATAAAAAGTGATATTCTCAGAAGAAACGTACCAGAAAGCAAAAGCAGCTAATAGAAAAAAACACCCACTGACTGCCAATCCAACCATCAGAAGATTAAAAAACGACATGTTCATTTTTATGAACCTGCATGGTTATTTATGCAAAGCAACAATACTGTGACGCTCAATCAGTTCGCCATTGAGGATCATAGATTCCGGCGGCTGATTATTCTTCAACCAACTGCGCAGCATATCCACTGCAGCAGATCCCATTTCCCGCGCTGGTTCACTGACAGTCGTCAACCCGATGGATTCAGAATCAGCCCAGGAAAGGTTGTCGTAAGAAATAATTGATATATCTTCAGGAATCTTGATATTCAATTCTCGAGCTAACTGATAGATACGTGCAGCGCGAATATCACGCATTGCAAAAATAGCAGTTGGGCGTTCCTCAGAACTGAGTACTTCGCGTAAATTTTCATCACGACATCCCAAATCGTTAGTAATCATAGTAATGATCCAGTCTCGATTCAGATACAAATCTTCTTCTGCCAAAGCTCCGCGAAAACCAGCAAGCATCTCGTGGAAAATAAACGAGTCGAGCGGACCGCAGACAACAGCAATACGTTTATGTCCCTGTTCTACCAGTTTTCGGGCCGCCATCCGTCCGATTCCCCGGAAATCAACACGGGTAAAATAAGGAGCCAAACCATTTTCGCAGTTGGCTACGACAGAAGGAATTTTGTGCCGCAAAAGAGTATCCAGTTCGTCATGATCAAAACACTCCGCAAAAATAATCCCTTGATATTCCCCAGCGGCATGGCGCAAAAGGAGTTTTTCCATCGGCAAAGGGCCTTCGGGAAGCATCAACTCCAAAGTTGCGCCGCAGTTTTCGACAGAAAAAGAAATACCAGCAAGAATCTGAAGAGCTTCATTATATTGCTTACGCAAAGCATCATTGCAAATAACAATTACATTACGCAATTCGCTTTCGCGGACACGGTTCATTACCCGTGCACCACGGCCTGCAATCAATTGCACCAGTTGTTCAGAAGCCAGTTTCTGCAAAATCGCACGAACGGCGCCACGGCCGATTCCATATTCATCACATAATGTACGCTCAGGCGGCAGAAAGCTGTTTTCCATTCTGCGACCGTCAATAATTTCCTGCCTGATCAGCTGATAGGCTCGCTCGGTTGAACTTCGCAACGTCGTGACCTCCCAATTTTTCTTCATCTATATCCATATCTCATATTCTATAAAAATAGTCCAATTTTGTGATTTTGCAATGAATCTTCCGTTTTTTCGCAATTCAAATCTTGAAAAAATATCCAAAGGGGCATAGATTATACCATTGGCATATTTAAACATCTTTGTTTGGGCCATATTCCATTATCAACATGAAAGGGAATGAAAAATGAGTAAGGCAGATTTGGCCGTCAACGGCGGCGCAAAAACAATCACGCACGAACTGAAAGGCCGTTTCCAGTTTGATGAAAAGGAAAAAAATGCGGTAATGGCACTTTTTGACGAAAGCATTAAAACCGGCAATGCTTTCGGGTACAACGGCCCCCAGGAAGAAGCCTTTGGAAAGGAATTTGCGGCAATGCTCGGTGGCGGATATGCCGACGGAGTCAATGGCGGAACCAACGCAGTGTTTGTCGCGTTGCGTGCCCTTCATCTTCCCCCGTTCTCTGAAGTTATCGTCGGCTGTGTAACGGACCCGGGCGGGATGATGCCGATTGTGGTCAATGATTGCATTCCGGTTGTTGCTGACTGTACCGGTGACAGCTACAATACCTCGCTGGAACAGATCAAACCGTTAGTAACGGAACGCACCCGTGCAGTTGTCGTTGCACACATTGGCGGAGAACCTGTTGATATTGAACCAATTGCAGAATTTTGCAAAGAAAAGAACCTGTACCTGATCGAAGACTGTGCGCAAAGCCACGCTGCGAAGATCAACGGACGCAATGTCGGTACCTTCGGGACTGCCGGTGCGTTCTCTCTGATGTTCGGCAAACACATGTGCACCGGCGGCCAAGGTGGTGCAGTGTTCACCAAAGACGAAGACATGTACTGGCGGATTCGTCGTGCTGCGGACCGCGGCAAGCCCTTTAACCGCCCGGCAGGTTCAACCAATGATCGTCCGGCAATTAACTGCAATATGGACGAATTGCACGCAGCAATCGGCCGTGTACAGATTCCGAAGCTGAAAACGATTGTCGCCAATCGCCAGAAGTTTGTTGAATTGCTCAAGAGCAAAGGCATGGGCAACTTGAAAGCGATCAAGATTCCGCAGCTCAAGCCCGGTTTCGAACATTGCTACTGGTGGTGGCGTTTGACCGTCAACATTGACGCATTGAATTGCACCAAAGAAGAATATTGCGCGGCTTTGGCTGCAGAAGGTGTCCAAATTGTAGCCAATTACTCAGCGGCCTTGCCGGCACGCATGGAATGGTTCCAGAATCGTGCGGAAAAATTCCCGTGGAACAATCCGTGCTACAAGGGAGATCCGAATTGGCAGTTCCCGTGCCCGAACGCGACTCGTGCTATGAAAGAAAACTTCATTCTGTTCATCAATGAAAGCTGGGGTGAAGAAGAAGCCGAATTGATCATGAAAGCCTTCAAAAAGGTTGATGCAGAGCTTACAAAGTAAGAGTAAGATTCTGACGCAAAAGCTGCATAAGGAGTCCGGTTGCTGCCGGACTCCTTTTTTTGTTATTTACACAAACGAATTTGAAAAAAGCATGAGTAACGGATATAGTAATAAAAGAGTAGTAAGGAGAGAATATTTCCTGACGAATTGACTGGGGGTGTACCGGATTCGACTGGTCAGGCTCGGGGTTGATTGCATGTCGAGGATGATCGTTGGCCTCGTAAATCATCGGTCAAACAAATAACTGCGAACGAACAAGAGTTTGCTCTGGCTGCTTAATTAATGCGGCCGCGTGTTCTCTCCGACGGGTGTTAAGGGAGCAACACGTCAGCTAACGCCCTGGGTTGTAAATTTTTTTCCTGTTTGCAGCTGAGATACTAAGGGAAATAGTCCGGAAGCCCGCAGGGTTGCCGGCTAAGCGGACGGACGATAAGCCTTTATCGGTAACCTAAACATGTAGAAGTCAACTTCAAACTTCATCAGCACGCGGGTTCAACTCCCGCCACCTCCACCATTTTTAAAATCTGCGGAATCTGAAGTCCAAACTTCGGATTCCTTTTTTATTTCCACTTTACGCCCGAAAAGACAACAACTTATAGTTTTTACAGAGCAACGATCCAGCCAAAATTCCCATGTCAAAAAGCGGGATTTTCTCTTTTTCTCGCGGGTTTTTCTCTCTCTTTCTCTCCGGTATGAAAAGTAAGTCCAGAGCAGAAGTTACGCTCAAAACGGCATTTTTTCAAAAGTGGAGCCGAACCCGAAATAGATTTAATGTCACCATACGTTATGTAATTTTCCCCGACTCGTCCAGACGTTTCCCTACCGAATTTTATCAAGATAAACGGCTCGTTGCAATCCCCAGCAAAGCAATTACAAACAGGTCATAACTTGTCCGGTACTTGTCCGCTTTTACTTGTGGGGTGAGCTTGTCGGGTGCGATCCCCATTTTTTCAATCAGACAGGTCAGACTTTTGTCGTGCTGTGACTGGCTGATCGCACCGGTGGCAAGGAATGTGT
>CALGPR010000349.1 GCA_937960425.1 uncultured Lentisphaeria bacterium | reverse complement strand
ATATATTATTTGGCTTCAGCCATCAGCATTGCCATTTTGCGGGCGAAGCCCGCCGGGTCAGCAATCGTGCCGCCTTCGGTGAGAATTGCCTGATCGAAGAGCAAAGTAGCGTATTCTTTCAGCACCGCAGAGTCTTTATCAGCATCGAACATGGACTGCATCCGATCAATCAGCGGATGGCTGGGGTTAAGTTCCAGAATACGTTTATTTTCCGGCATTGCCTGATTCATGGCTTTGAAGAAACGTTCCATATGCGCACTGATTCCATTTTCATCCGCGACCAGGCAGCAGGCACTTTCTGTCAGCCGACCGCTGAAACGAACTTCCTTGACCTGATCCCCAAGGATATTCTGCAGGTATTCCAGAAGCGATTTGTGTTCTTTTGTCGCCGTTTCAACGGAAGTTTCCAATTCTTTCTTACTGGTTTCGTCCAGTTCCAGTTCGCCCTTGGCAACAGACTTGAAGTGTTTTTTGTCATATTGCATCATGGACTGCATAACCCATTCGTCGATCGGATCGGTCATCAGCAGAACATCAAGACCTTTGCTGCGGTAGATTTCCAAAGCCGGAGAGGCAAGGGCGGTTTGCCGGTTGTCAGAGGTGATGTAGTAAATATCCTGCTGATTTTCCGGCATCGCAGCAACATATTCTTTCAGCGAAATCAATTTCCCCGGTTCATTGTTCATCGTTTCGTACATTGCGAGATCTTCGATCTTTTCCGCATTCAGATAATCGGTATGAATGCCTTCTTTCAGAATTTTCCCACATTCTTTAAAGAAGAGAGCATATTTTTCCGGTTCTTTTTCCTGAAGTTTTTTCAGTTCTCCCAGAACTTTGCTGGTAATCGCTTTCTGAATTTTGTGGATCTGCGGATTTTCCTGGAGGATTTCCCGGGAGACATTTAACGGCAGGTCGCTGGAGTCAACAACTCCTTTGATAAACCGCAGATAATCGGGAATCAAATCCTTGCATTCATCTGTAATAAACACTCTGCGGACATAAAGTTGCAGCCCTTTTTTCTGAAGATCCGGCATGAAAAGATTGAATGGCATTTCTTCAGGAATGAATAGTAACGCTTTAAATTCAGAAGTGCCTTCTGCCGACATATGAATCGGCTTGAGAAGTTTCCCGCCGTGAGAAAGGTGACTGAAAAAGCTCTGGTATTCTTCTTCTGTGATTTCTGAAGCAGAACGCAGCCAGATTGCTTTCTGGGAATTCAGGATTCGCTCTTCAACGGTTTCTGTCCCATCTTCAGCCTTATGTACCTGAGGCAGGACAATTGGATATTCAATAAAGTCAGAGTACCGGTGGATGATTTCCGTCACTTTCCAGGATTCCAGGTAAAGACTGGCGTCTTCTTTCAGGAAGATGGTAATCGTAGTTCCCTGATCTTCCTTTGCGGTTTCTTCAATTTCAAATTTTTCTTTGCCGGTTGAACGCCATATAACGGCTTCTGAAGTCCCCGCTTTACGCGTAACCAGTTCAACTTTTTCTGCTACCATGAAGGCGGAATAGAACCCAACACCAAACTGACCGATCAGTTCCGGAATACTGCTGGAGGGGGTGTCATTTTCCTGGAGGTTACGTAAGAAGGCTTTTGTCCCGGACTTCGCAATTGTCCCGATATTTTCGACAACTTCGTCAGCAGTCATTCCGATACCGTTGTCTGCAATGGTAAGAGTTTTAGCATCTTTGTCAATGGCAAGTCTGATTTTCCAGTCGCGGCTCAGTGACGAATCTGTTAATGCTGCAAATCGTGCTTTATCGATGGCATCAGCAGCGTTTGCCACCAGTTCGCGTAAAAAGATATCTTTGTTGGAATAAAGAGAATGAATCATCAGGTCCAGTAACTGTTGGACTTCCGTTTTAAATGTCTTTGTTTGTACTGTCATAATTGCAACTCCTGTCTGACTTGACGTGTGCATATTCATAAATAGTTGACTTCGCCTTTATTCCGTTTCAGAAGAAACAAAAACGGATCGGATTACAATTCCAGGCTGTTGGTGTGAAAAAAAAGAGTTGTAAGAGACTTTTTCTTCAATTTATGGTGCACAATATAGTTTTTTTTGTGAAAAAATCAAATCTTCGGTACTTTTGTTACTGGAAAATGTTTCGTGAGGTATTTATAGTTTGTGAAAAATAATGTTTCTGTGTCCTGCCTCGAATAGTATTCGAGGGGAAAAACGAATATTTCCGATGATTCCAGTGGAAGAATCTGCCGGACGGTATGTTCAATGACGATGAGGGAGGTTGCATTTATGACCGGGCAAGAGCTGCATGAAAAAGGGGACTGCCAAGCGAAAACAGAGAAATCTGAACTTTCCGAAAGATTGGATGAGGTAAAAATTACCATCCATCAATCAGACGAGGCTGTCGACCAGACGCCGGAAGGTTCTAACTCTTCAGCCGACAAGGAAAGAGAAGAAAGAAATACTGCGAAAGAAGCATTGGTTCGGACTCTTGATCAGGTAGTGGTACGTAACGAAGCGGCAATCCTCCAGCAAATCAACAAACTCTGTGATGAACTTGAAGGATTAATTCGTGGAGACGTGGAAAAAGGCCGCGCCCGCGAACGGGAAATTTCTGAAGAATTGCAACCGCTTTTCGCCCAGTTGCCGCAGCCGCGTTCCGCCGGAGGACGTCGTCTTGAAAATCGTTTCAGGAAGCTGCAGCGGAATTTTGCTGTACAACTGCATCAATTGTATCAAGCCCGGGATCTGGAGCGGTGGGAACATTATACTTTGAAGCTGGATTTGTGCAAGGAATTGGAAGTTTTGCTGAATTTCCCGGATAAAAAACTTGTAGACGCCGCCCGGCGGCAACGTGAAATACGTATCCGATATCAGAAGATCGGCTCTGTGCCCTTGCAAAAGGCAGATGAACTACACAAACAATATAAGGAACTGGATTCTCGGTTACGGAAGCGCCTTGACGAATATTTTGCAAAATTGGAAGAAGAACGCACGGCTGCAGATCAAGCCAAAGAGTTCTTGGCGCAAAAGGCAGAGGCGTTGGCTGAGTCAACGAAGTGGGAAAAAACCGCTGCTGCATTAAAAGCGTTGCAGAATGAATGGAAACAGCAGGGGCCCGGGCACAGGAATATTGATAAAGAATTATATGCCCGTTTCCGAGGTGCATGCGATCAGTTTTTCACAGCTCGCAGCGAATATTATCGGAATCGCCGCAGCGCTGTTGATGAGGCAAATTCATTGAAAGCAACTTTGTGTACAGAAGCAGAGGCGTTGGCAGAAATTCCCTTCAATGAAGCTCGACATCAAGCCGCTATTCTGCGGCAACGTTGGCAGGAAATTCCGACGATAGGGCATAGCGATCATGAGTTGTATTTGCGATTCAAAAAGGCTTTAGATCTTGTTTATGAGCGGTATCGCGAATTTCTTCGTTCAGATAAAAGTCGTCGTGAAGAATTGTTGGAGGAATTGGCACAACTTCTGTCAACGTTAAATGATGTGCAGGATTATGAAGCTGCCGGAGAGTTGGAAAAGCGGGTGGATGCCTGGAAAAAAGAATGGGACAGTTTGGGAACACTACCTCGCGAGGCTCTGATATCGGTTCAGCAGAAGAGGCGGCAGTTGCTGGAAGAATTTGAACAAAAACTAAAACTGGTTGCCAATTGGGCAATCTACCAGAATATTGCGGAACAGTTGGATCAGGAACAGGCATGTTTAGAGGAATTGCGTGCGTTGTGCGGTGGCAGGCTGCAAGCAC
>CALGPR010000348.1 GCA_937960425.1 uncultured Lentisphaeria bacterium | reverse complement strand
CTTGCTTCCCTTCGGCAGCCATCGCTTCCACAGAAAAACGCAACGTCTCGCATAACGCAATAAACTCTTGGTCAGAAATTGCTTTCCCATTCACCCGGAATCGTTCGACAATATCAATTAAATGAGGTGAAGTATAAAAACCGGTTGAAAACCCGACGGTACGGAGTGCCCGCTCCAACATCGCGCCGCAAGATCCTTTCCCATTCGTCCCGGCAATATGGATAAAACGTAAATCGCGCTGTGGATTTCCACAGCGCGCAAAGAGCTCTTTTGTTTGCTCCAATCCAAGTTTTATCCCGAATTTCTGCAATTTGCCGAGAAACTCTTCGGCATCTTCTTTGGTAAGTATCAAAACATCTGCTCCATTATTTCATCAATGGCGACCATGACGGCATCGACAAATTCCTGGCGACATTGAGCAATGGACGAGCAGCTCCTGTGAACGTGTCAACCACCCACAACGAACTCTTCCCATTGACAATACGGCAGCAAACGACATGACGGTTATCTGGAGACCAACTCGGAGACTCCCATCCGCCACCGGGATTACCCTTTCCACGGGAAAAAACATCCCCGCTGAACTTCTGGGTCTCCGAATTGAGGCCCAAAACTGCAATCGTATAGCCGCTGGGAACTCGTGCAGAATACACAATTTTATTATCTCCAGACCAATCCGGAGATGTTGCTTCCGTCCCGATCGTTGGAAGCTTCTGCCGCCCGGTGCCATTCGCATTAATTACCCACAACTTCGGTGTCCGGCCGCCTTCATCGGACACAAAACAAATCATATTGCCTTCTTTGTTCCAGACTGGTGACGCTTCGACCGCCTGTCCATTGGTCAAACGTTTTTTCGTTGCACTGTTTACCGCTTTTACATACAACTCCACCTGATTATCCAGACTTAAAATCAAAGCCAGATTTTTCCCATTCGGACTGATCGCAGCACCGACATTCAATCCGGGATATGATGCCAGGCGCCGTGCTTTTTTGGAATTCACATCAAGTTCAAGAATATCTGTAGTCGTCCGATTATATTTGGTAAACGCAATCGTCTTTCCGGTTGGAAACCACGCAGGCTCAACCACAAGACTCTTGAAGTGACTCAGCTGAGTCAACTCCTGCCCATCGATATCACACATATATAAATTGCGCTCATTCGGGGCGGTTTCAGCACAAAACACTATCTTGCTTTTACACAACCCATCAAGGTCGTAATCAGGAAAACATTTCTTCAGAATCATGTCGACAAGCATTTTCGCTGCAACACGTTCTTTGCCTGGAGCAATCTTCACCTGCTGGCGCAGCAATTGCGAATTTCCGAACTCCAGAGTAACGATAAAAGTCCCATCACTACCAGAACCGGATACCACAAAGTCGGTATTTTCCCCATTCTTCATCGTGAACCATCCCGTTGCCGTCAACAGGGATTTCATCGCGTCAGAAAAAGCCTGGTTGCCGCTGATTCCGCGAAAATTCAGCGTCGGATTGACAATTAGATCCTTGCTTTCTGACTGAATAATAATCTTCGTAGTCGGTGCTGCATCGGCAATAAATGCCATGCCGGAAAACAGTGTCAGCGTTGCAAAAAAGACACCCAGTCGTTTCATCTGCATCTCTCCTAAGTCGGTAAGACTCCGGCTCAGAACCGGAACTGTTACGTAATGATGGCGAAAAAAATCTGTTGTTTCACTCGGCAAATGTCGCCGCTTCCGGCAATCAGAGATTGCGGTGGTCAATCACCCGTTTTGCTTTTCCTTCTGAACGAGTAATTGTTTGCGGAGCAACCATTTTGACCAGCACACGCAATCCGATGGTGCTTTCGATTGCGTGCACAATCCGCTTTTGCAGAGCCTCCATTTCCCGGACGCGGTCACTGAACAATTCTTCGCTGACCTCAACATCCACTTCGATATTGTCCATACCCTTTTCGGTATAAAGCACGATATTGTAGTGCGGCAGAGTTCCGTCAACAGAAAGCAAGGCAGCTTCGATCTGCGACGGGAAAACATTCACGCCACGAATAATAAACATGTCATCGCTGCGAGTTGCAATACGGGCAATGCGGCGAATGGTACGACCACAGCTGCACCTTCCGGGAATAATCCGGGTAATATCGCGAGTCCGATAACGAATCATCGGAAAAGCACGCTTGGTCAAGCTGGTAAGAACCAGTTCTCCGACTTCCCCGTCGGGAAGCACCTCTCCAGTTTCCGGGTTGATGATTTCGGGGTAAAAGTGATCTTCAAAAATATGCAGTCCCTGGTGTTCTTTGCATTCAATTGCGACACCGGGGCCGATAATTTCTGAAAGGCCGTAAATATCAAAGGCTTCAATGCCACTATTTTTTTCGATACGCTGGCGCATTTCATCGGTCCATGGCTCAGCACCAAAGATCCCGGCCCGAATCGGCAGATTACGCAGATCAATCCCCTGCTCATTTGCCTTTTCAATGATATAGTTAAAATAACTCGGGGTGCAGCAGATTGCGGTCACTCCGAAGTCAGTAATCGCCATAATCTGACGCTGGGTATTGCCGCCGGAAGTCGGAACAACGGTTGCGCCGAGGGCTTCTACTCCGTAGTGAGCCCCTAAGCCTCCAGTAAATAAGCCGTACCCATAGGAAACCTGAATCACATCGTCGCGAGTCAGCCCGCAACAGGTAAAGGCACGGCGCATAACTTCCTGCCATACTTGAATGTCTTCTGCAGTATAAGCAACAACAATCGGTTTTCCGGTAGTACCACTGGAAGCATGGAGTCTGACCACATCGCGAAGCGGACAGGCTAAAAGGCCATAGGGATAGGTATCGCGCAAATCGGTCTTGACGGTAAATGGCAACTTCTGGATATCTTCCAGACAAGTGACATCCTCAGGAGTCAACCCCCGTTCTTCCATGCGACTTCTAAAGAGCGGAACATTGTTAAACGACAATCTGACTTCTTCTTGAAGTCTGCTTAATTGCAATTTACGCAAATACTCCGGTTCGACATAATCAGCGACCGCGATTTCGTTCGGTATCAATGTTCTCTTACTCATTTTGTCTTAATTCCAACCTTTACATTACTGAATATAGGAATTGTGTAATATATTATTCCCTTAAGATTTTATCAAGTCTTATCTGCTTATTTCAAAGTTTTTTTTCAGGAAAATCAAGGCCTCATCCTTTCGTTGCAGTTGACCGGAGAGTTGAGCATCGCGTATAGCGTTGAGTATGGTAGAGTACTGTGGACCGGGAAGATACCCGGCAGCCTTTAAATCCATTCCATTCACCAAAGGAGGAGGTAATCTGCGCGCGCCGGCATCAGCGCAAAGTTTATCCAGCAGAAAAACAAATGCCCCCATGAGTTTGTGGCAGGCAATACAATCCAACCGATTTAATTCCAACATAGAAGGGAAGAGATCGAGCGCCAGGAAACGTTTTAATTTTGCCGGCCGCATCTCGGCAACCTGAGAAAACGTCATATGCCGCCGCACCAATTCAGCAATTGCCTCCGCATCGTCATTCCGAAAACGCAATCGTTCTGCAATCGAGGCAACCATCTTGGCCCCTTCTGCTTCATGGCCGAAAAAATGAATCTGGCCTTGGGCATCTACGGTCTGTGTCAAGCGTTTTCCAATATCATGCAGCAATACCGCCCAGACCAGAATTTCATCAGCAGAAGAGTTTCCTGAAGGGACAAAATGTTCCAGCATCAGCATCGTGTGAACAAAAACATCCCCTTCCGGGTGATAATTTTCAGATTGCTGTACCCCTCGGAGTTGGGAAACTTCTGGTAAAAATTCATCCATCATTCCGGCTTCTGCCAGGAGCTGCATTGCCCGCGCGGGAAAACGTCCCAGCAACATCCGGGTAACTTCAGAACGAATCCGTTCTTTTGCCAATTTTCCAATGTCCTCAGCATGTTTGCAGGCGCTCTGCCAGGTAGCACAGTCAATCTCAAATCCTAAATCAGCCGCGAAGCGAACCAGCCGAAGCATCCTGAGGTAATCTTCCTTGAACCGCCGTTCCGGATCTCCGACCGACCGGATGATTCCGTGCTTTAAATCTTCTATGCCTCCAACATAATCCAGAACTTTTCTACCAACTGGATCAAACAACAATGCATTAACCGTAAAATCACGACGTTGCGCATCCACATCGAAATCTGTGGTATACCGCACCAGTTCGGGATGACGGCCATCGAGATAGGTGCGTTCTTCCCGGGCAACTGCAAGTTCAAAATCCCATCTTCCGCGATGAATCAGATGTACGCCGAAACTTTTCCCGACAGTCTTCAAATCCGGAAAAATTTTTGCCAGTCTCTCAGGTACAGCGTTGGTAACCAGATCGATGTCATGAATAGCTTTTTCCATGAGCATATCACGAACGGCTCCCCCCACCCAGAAACATTCAAAGCCATGCTGGCGAAGTTGAAGTACAATTTCCTCAGCAGCACGTGCCATGGCATTGTCAGGGGCGGAAAAAGCAATTGTCTGCATTTGATTGTCTCCATGGGTTCAAGCAAAAACCGGAACAGTAACACTATACCTCCGGCGACATTACTATACGCATTGTCTGAAAAACTTTCAAGGATAATTCCCCTGGAGTAATAAAACCACCAACCAGTTTCATCATATTGACTCTCGGAACAACGATCCCCTATCGCATCTTGTATTCTTTTCTTGTGTTTGCGGGCATTGATTCTCCCAACTGCGTCAATATAACAGACATTTCCCCTCCCCAACTCAAATTTGATGGAGAAAATCCCCGCTTTTCCAAAATGCAAAGATTGACAAAAGGTCCTTCCTTCTGTACAATATATCGACTTAAAATTATCGATTGACTATGGAGAAATGGATGGTAGAGTTGCTCGTTGCCGGCATGATGTCCGGCACCAGCGTCGACGGAATCGACTGCTGCCTGGTAAAGATTGAAAAAAACTGGAAATGGGAAATTGTCGGCAGCGCCTCTTATCCGTTTCCGGCGCAACTCCAGGAAAATATTCTCTGCCTGGCAGAGGGCCGCGGAAATACAGCGTTGATTTCCGAAGTAAACGCCGAACTGGCCAAGTCGTATGCTGCTTGTATTGCGGCTCTCCCCCAACGTCCAGAGTTGATTGCAAACCACGGGCAAACTGTATGGCATTCTCCCGGAAAAAATTCCCTGCAAATAGGGGATATTTCCATGCTTTGCCAATTTACACAATGCCCGGTAGTCGGGGATTTTCGTCCAGCTGACATTGCCGCAGGCGGTCAAGGAGCACCCCTGGTGCCTTTTGCCGACAAAATTATCTTCGGGACTGAAATTCCTCGCGCGATTCAGAATATTGGAGGGATCGGTAATGTCACCATTTTAGCACCCGACACGGAACCATTTGCCTTCGACACAGGTCCGGGGAACATGTTGATTGATAGATTTTGCCAATTTTTTTATGGGGAAGCTTTTGACTGGAATGGACTTCACGCAGCGGCGGGAACGGTTGATGAAAAGGCGCTCAACCGACTTCTCAGTCATCCGTTTTATCAGGACAAACCACCCAAAAGTACAGGCCGCGAACTTTATAATTCAGAATATTGCAGAGAAATCGTAACCTTTCTCCCCAAGGATCCTGATGACTGCCTGGCAACGCTGACCCAATTGACGGCAACAACCATTGCTTTAGCACAAAAAAAATTCGTTTTACCGCGGATTCAACTCCGGGAGATGGTATTATGCGGAGGTGGGGCAAACAATCTGACGCTGCGCAGAATGCTTGCCGAAGCACTGCCGGATTTGTCTTTCCATACGGCAGCAGACTTCGGGATTGCGCCGCATCTGAAAGAAGCCCTCTCTTTCGCTCTTCTCGGATACGCGGCACTCTTCGGCATTCCCAATAATATCCCGGGCTGCACCGGTGCGTCATATCCGGTAGTCATGGGAAAATTTGCATTTCCTGCTGGCGTGCAACCATTTTTTGAAAAACTGAAACCTCAAGGGAACATCCAGTTATGAACGGACACGACTTTCTCAACTCGAAATGGTGCAAGGCAGCGGCTACTGCAGATGGCCAGTCGCAAATTGGCAAGCAGTACCGCCGCTGGAGTAAATATGCCACCAGCAAACCCTTATTGGAGCGTTGCCGGCAAATTTTTCAATTCTTCACCCATCCGGACGTTGCAGCTTCAGATAAAATTTTGCTGGGGGGAGCACTGCTATATTGTCTGACACCAATCGATCTGCTACCGGACTTTCTGCCGGTCATCGGTTGGCTTGATGACATCGGGGTTGCCTCGATGGCATTGACTTTTATTTTCGACCGCATGGATAATCTTGACGCGGACGCTGTACTGGATGCAGAAATATCTTTTCCCCATATGCCAGGCGCCAGTTTCAACGATGAACCACAATCTGCGACAATAGATCCTTCCGGCCTCAATAACGTGCGGACAGAATTGCACCGGAAGCTGAATCTCCTCCGTAAAGCCACTGCACAGTTGCCCGATCCACATCTCTTCGATAAAGAAATTGAAGTTCTGGATATCCCGGAACAAACCTGTTTCCGCATTGCAGTAACGGGCAGGTATTCCAGTGGAAAAAGTACATTGCTGAATGCTCTTCTTGCGGCGCAGCTACTGCCGACAGGCCCGACCCCAACGACGAAGAATTTTACCTATTTGTGCCATGGCCCCGATCATGATTGTTTTGAAGAACTCGCCGATGGTACGGTAGTTCATCGTTCTACCCCGATGGAAGCCCTTGGCGGACCGCTGGCGCTGACAATTCCATCAATTCCTGAAAATATTATCTGGATTGATACTCCGGGAGTGGAAGATCCGGATCGAACAATGCTTGAACACACGCTCAAAGTTGTTGCTGAAGCCGATGTGCTGGTTTTGGTTCTTGATGCAAAATATTTGGAAAATGGGCGGGAATTTGAGTTTCTGCATAACCTGTTCCAACGAGACAAGCGCAGAAAAATCTTCACCATCCTTAACAAAATCGATGCGTTAACTGCAGAAGAAAAAGAATTTGCCATTGAATTTGTACGCCGTGAACTACTTCGCTGCGGCACTACAGAGCCTCGAATTTATGCGTTTTCTGCGAAAGAGGAATTAGGGAACGCCATTTCAGGCCGGGCACATGGAGAAGTCTTTTCCAATTTTTTGATGGAACTTCACGCATTTCTGCATAATTCAGGTCAGGGAGAAACTTTGCGACGGAAAAACCTGGCAGCAGACCATCTTGCCGAATCAATTGGCGCAATGTGTACTTCCATCGCTGCCGGGGTTGAAGAAAAGACCGCCGATAAAGTACGGAGATTGCAACTCCTTGTTGAAAAGAAACAGAAAGTCGAGCAACTCTACCGAATGCGCGAAGAAGAACTGCTGCGTACCCTGCGCCGCGAAGAACGCCGTTTTTACGGTGAGTTGAATCACTTCATTCTTTCCCTGAAAGAACGAGTTCGCAATCAAGTCGCCCAATTGTCTCTTGAAGAATTACAAAACAGTGATCTAATCGGAAATTTCCTGACTGAAGAATGTACAGCTTTTACTGAACAGTGCTTCCAATCTGTCAACGATGCCTTGCTCCGCGATTTACGGGCCGCAGGAGAAGAATTACACATGGAAATCACCAGAGCGGACTTTCATATTGCCGGCCGCAACGTACATAGTGCAGTTGCACAAACTTTGCCAACAGTCCTGTTGCCTTCCGTTCTGATTGGAGCATGGTTTTATTGTTCAATCAGCTCTTTTCTGGTAATTTCAATCGCAGCCATTGCCGGCAGAGAGCGGATGAAAACGCTGCTCAGTAAACTCTTGACTCAAACAAAACTTTCTGTTGTCCGGCGCGAGTTACTCAAGGAAATAGACCGAGGCCTGGATGAATTTCACTACAAATTTGATGATCATGCAGCACATCTTTTCAATGAACTGGACGATCGGCTGGCTCACATTCTTGCGCACACCGTCGAACCGTTGCATGCAGAAGAACAACTTGCCAATACCTGCATGACCAGCCCGGAAAGCGCAGCATCCCTTATGGCTGTCGCCCGCCTTCTGCGCCAGATTCCCGGAGGAAGTGAACATGTTTGATCGAGATATTGTCCTGTTCGACTCCACGGCTGCTCTGTTACAGAAACTCCTTGACGCTGCGAAGCGCCTGCCGGATCATTCCACATTGCATCGCCGCGCAGAAGAACTTTCAGACACTTTACTCCACCTCAAGGATCACCGCTACAAACTTGCTGTCTGTGGACACCTCAAACGTGGAAAATCCACATTAGTCAATGCACTTCTCGGTCGTTCGGACGATTTGTTATCGCCTGTAGGCCGAACAGTATGTACTGGATGTGTTCTTGAGTATATGGATTCTGGCAACGGGTCGGAAACAATCCAAATCGAAGGAGAAGAACCACAGCCGCTTGATTATGCTCGCATTCGTGCATTTGCAGATCAAAAAGGCAATGCGTCCAAACTGACCATCCGGGCAAAATTTCCGCTTCTTGGCCGGGCAATTACTTTAATTGACACCCCGGGCCGCGGGTCAGTCTATTCCATCCATGACGACCTTGCCAATCGTATTGTAGGAGAAGCGGATGCTGTTTTATTGCCGTTCAGTGCAGATTTACCACTGGAAGATGGGGAATATGAATTTTTGCGTCAATTGTCTTCGGCGGGGAAACGCAAACTGTTTTATGTCATTACCAAATGGGATGAACTGGAGACAGAGCGGGAACAAAACGATGTCAAAACTTTTATTCGAGCCCAAATCCACCGTGCAGGACTTCCCGAAGGGCCACTTTATCCCTGCAGTGCAAAACTGCTTCTGGGCTCCTATCCGCCCGCAGAACGGCAACGACTCTGGAAAGCCAGCGGTTTGGAACGATTAAGCAGCGACCTGGAAACCTTCCTCAGGAGTGAATCCGCAACAGGGGAATATCTTCGCAGCCGAGGAGAACTACTGCTGAATCAAGCTATCACCTTGGCAGATGATCTCAACGCAGCCTGGGAAGTGGAAGAGCGGAATCAGCAACTGCTCCGGCAAGCTGCGGAACAGAAAAACCGGGAAACAGCACTGGAAATCGAACAAATTAAAGAAAACGCATTGCGGATTACCCGCAATTTTGAAAGCAGCTGGAAACGGGAAGTTGACCGCTTTGACCGTAAACTTTCCCGCCGTACCGGACCAATTGCGGAACAGTTTCAACTCGACATTCGCCGGGCAGGATTAGCCGATAAATTTCAAACCGTTATGGCAATGCAATTGATCCTGGCTAAACGGCTGCAGAATGAATGTGATGATCTTTTCAATATCCTCTGCTCCAATTTGCAAACACTTTCCACGCCGCTTCAGTCTGATCATCTGGACGAGGAATTTGATTTGTCGCTGCCAGAACCGGATATTTCCCCCCGGGAAAATGTGATTATCCGGATTCAATGCGGATTGCTGTTTTTACTGACGATCTGTGCGTTGGGCCTTGCAGTCTGGCAATGTATCCGACAGGGCAATGCTGTTCTGGTTGCCTATCGCCGTTACCTGGCATGTTCGGAAACTGTAGTACGCTTGACGGCAGAAAACAGTACCGGAGCGATCGGAGCAGTTGGAGTAGCAAAAGGGTTCCTGCTCGGCTCCGACCAGTCCAATGCGTTAACCATGGCGCAAACCCGTTTGGAAGCGGCACAAAACGCTCTTTTTAACGCTGGACTGACTGGACTGTTTCTTCTCCTGGGCATTGGAATTGGTCTGTTTCTGATAGTCAGACTTGTCGATTTTCTGTTGAAATTTATTGCTTCAGGACGAACAGCGAATCTACTCGACAAACTGGCGGATTCTCTGAAAGCAACAATTCATAGTGATTTGCAAACTTCACGGGAAGCGCTTTTAGAGGAATTCCGTTTTCGGACAGATACGAAATTTCAGAAAAAACAAACAGAAAATACGATTGTGCCCGTTTCCCCCCAAACAACAGATTTCCCGGCAATTTCTCCGATCATCAAGGAATTGCAGTCGATTCGGGAAACGCTCTGGAGCAATCTATGCAGGAAGTAATTTATTCGTTTCCCCCGAACGTCAATGCAGATGTCAGAGTCCTGATTCTTGGCTCAATGCCGAGCGCGGAATCTCTGGCGCAGTCGCAATATTATGCCCACAAACGCAATGCATTCTGGCCGATTATGGGAAAATTGTTCCAGTTTGATCCGGGCATTCCTTACTCAGATCGACTGCAGCTTCTGCTCCAAAACCATATTGCATTATGGGATGTCGTTGCCAGCTGTCGCCGTACTGGCAGTGCAGACAGTGCCATCAGTGGCCCGGTCTTTAACGATATTCCAGCATTGCTCCAAAATTTGCCGCATTTGCGCCGAGTATTCTGTAACGGCACCTTTGCGGCAAAGATGTTTCAAAAACTCAAAGTAGACTTTCCTGCGGAATATATTTTACGCCTGCCATCAACCAGTCCCGCCTATGCGGCAATTTCCTTTGAAACCAAACTCAACCAATGGCGCAAGGCATTTGAATCAGCAGGATTTATTTTTTCAAAAGAACTGGAAAAAAAGTTTGCTGAAGCAGCAGAGCGGGTGTAGATTGTTTCCATTCATCCCGCAATCCAGATCTTTCCCTTTTCCGAGGGAATGTGGTTCTGCCAATGCAACCGAAGAGATTCCGGGCAAAAAAGTAGGATTTTGATTATATGGCTTTGTTTCATATTGTTCTGGTACATCCGGAAATTCCTCAGAATACCGGTGCAATCGGACGTCTTTGCGTATCGACAGACACCAAACTTCATCTGATTGAACCGTTGGGGTTCTCTCTGGAAGATAAATATCTGAAACGTGCAGGAATGGATTACTGGAATTATCTCGACAAACAAATCTACCCGGATTGGGATGCGTTTCTCCAAGCCAATCCTGATGCGGAAGAGAAACTGTTCTTTCTCTCAACCAAAGGGACGAAATCATTCTGGGACATTTCCTATCCGGAAGGCTCTTACTTCGCATTCGGCAATGAGGGGCATGGACTCCCCAAGCCCTTTTATGAACGCTACGCGGAAAAGCTGATCACTATTCCGATGCGGGGAACTTTTCATCGCAGTTTGAATCTTGCAAATTCCACGGCGATTATGCTTTTTGAAGCGCTTCGTCAAAATGAACGGAAGGCGTAAAGAAGTCCCCATGCAACGAATGATTAATATTTCTACAATTTCTCCATTGTCCTGTCTGTTCATAACTGTACTGCTGATTATCTTACTGCCGTTTTTGCTGGTTGCAGCAGTAATTTTTGCGATTCTCTGGAAATTTTTCGGAGTACGTCTTCCCGCCACTGGAGTCTTCAACTCCTGGAAACGTCCATCCCCCCAGCAACGCCCCTCCCCATCAAATTACCGTGAAGAAGCGCCTCCGGCCTCTGAAGATATTATTGATGTCGAAGCTCGTGAAGTAAGATCAGAAACACCCACTCTGCCCCGATAAACTGTTTTCCAAGCAGCCTCGGGCAGAAACAATATTAACCCAACACCATAGAGAGACATTATGAATCCCATCAAAACATTGTTACGGACAGCAACGGCCGGACTAATAATCGGAATTACTGGTTGTTGCACAACGGTACAAGACAGCAAACAGCACAATCTACAATTGATGCTTGACGAAGCCAGAAATCAAGTATTTGAAAAATACGGGACAGAAGAGCCGATAGGGCTGATGCTTTATGCAATCAATGGCGATGATGAATATTTTGTCTGTTCCAATATGCCCGAGGGCATCACGCCGGACTCTTTCATGCGCATTGCCAGTGCAACAAAAACTTTTGTTGCAGCCTCGATTCTCCTGCTGGAACAACAGGGGAAACTCAATATTGATGATACTGTTGTCATGAATATTCCCGGGAAAGACATTCCCTATCTGCCCAACAATGAATTTTACCAGATTCCCCATAAAAAAGATATAACCATCCGCCAGCTTCTCCAGCATAATGCGGCGGTTTTTGACGTCTCCGATGCAGCGATTCCAGAATCCACACAAGCGCCATACGCGGGAGAATCCTATACCGATTATCAAACAGAAAAAGATATTTTCCATACCTTTACTGCCGACGAACTTGCAGCAGTGATTTCCAAATATCAGCTGGAATTTGGAAAACCTGGTGATATCGGGTTGTATTCCAACGCTGGATATACTCTTCTGGCAAAGATTGTTGAACGGGTATCTGAAAAACCGATTGACGTTTTTATTACAGAAAATTTATTGATTCCCAACGGCCTGAACCATACCCATATGGTCGTTCGCGCCGAAGAACGTACCCTCCCGCAGCCGGCGATAGATGGATTCAGCGGCCGTCCCGGTAAACTGACTCGAGGTGTGGAGTCCAACCTGACCCGTTACCTTTCCAGTGGAAATATGATTTCGACACCAAGGGACATTGCCAACTGGATGCGTCTGCTCTATTCAGGCCAGGCTGGTCTTTCTCCAGAAACCGTTCAACAAATGACAGATCCCGGACAATGTGACTATGCACTGGGAACCATGAATTATCAAAAACGTGCCTTTGGGCACAATGGGGCATTGAACGGTTATTTTTCCATGAATTATTATGATCCCCAAACCAATACAGCCTGGACTCTGTTAGCGAACTATGCCCGATTTGGAGATGATTTTGCCGGCCAGATCGCAGCGATGGAAGAATTTGAAGGCAAAATGCTCAATCTCTTTGCAGGGGAAACACAATCGAATCCAAATGAAGCACAGTAAAATGTTTTCCGTCTCCCCGGGTCAAAGATAAAAAAAGTGATGCGAAAAAGAAAAAATTTTCTTTTTCGCATCTTCTCTTTTTCAAGTTCCATGCAGCATTTTCTACAAGTTCCGAAAGAAAAATTACTCCGGTTCTACCACCTCATTGAATAACATAGCCCCTCCAACGGAAAGGGGAGGCAACACAAAAATAGCGCCAAAAGGGATCAATAATAACGCATATCCGACAATTCCAAATCCCAATACAGCCCAACGTTTTCGCGCTGCCTTGCGCCGCACCTGCCGAAGCGTCCAGTTTCGGGTGGAAGCCGGGGAAAGCAGATAACTTAATGCCAGTCGATATCCAAGGATCACCGCCAGCAAGGCCGGTCCAACAACGGGAATCAGCCACCCGGGCAAAAACAAAATCAGGGAAATCAAAAGGGTTCCCAACGCCAGTCTCAAGCCACGTAAAGTGGCATAAATATTCTCCTTCAGAGAAAGAGCTGGAGCTGTCCTGCCATAAAGATCCTGCTCAACGCGAATTACCAGTTCATCAAAAAAAAGCCCTCCAACCGCTTCATACACCATTGAGACGACCAAAAGCATTAATAAAATACCGACCAACAAAACCGACCAGAATACCATTGTTTGCAAAACCGTCCATAATGTGGCAAAAAAAGAATTAGCAGCCACTTCCGGATCAGGGAGGAATCCAGCCAGAGTCGGGCCAAGCCACCACCACAAAGCACCGATCCCTATGGCATACAAAATCGCGACAAAAACCATTGGCAATAAGCCATAACGCCAATAGCGCCGTTGTGAATAGTAAAGGTGCAAACCGCGAAACACACATCTTGCTCCGGCAGCAAAAGTTGACGGCTGCGGACCCCCCTGAATCGCACGAGTTAAGTCATCCATAACGTCTCCTGAAAAAATAAAATTATTGTAACAATGCCATTGACTGAAAAAAATGCAAGAGTTTTTACAGAAAAAAAGGTTTTCCCATTGAGAAGCCGTCCCAATAGCAGTATAGTATAGTTTTAAATATACTGGAATACCGCTATGAATTTATTCGATACGCATTTTCATTTCGACTCTGACAAATCTCCGCGTGAATATGTTGCCGAGCTTCCTTTGGAGCACACCTACAAGTTGATGTGCGTTTCCGGCAGCCTTGAAGACTCCTTCCAGTCGCGCGACTTTGCGGCAGAAATTGCATACGCTTTCTACAGTGTTGGGGTTCATCCGCAAACCGCCGAAACAGCCCCGGCGACACTGGAACAATTTGCAATTTTCCGCGATGATCCCAAATTAAAAGCCATCGGAGAACTGGGGTTGGACTTTTACTATGAAAACAGCAACAAAAAAACACAAATGAAAGTCTTTGATCGTTTTCTGGAGCTTGCACTGGAATGGGAAAAACCGGCAATCGTCCATTGCCGAGATCTAGATGGCTGCTTTCACGCTTACGAAGAATGCTTTGCCATATTGAAAAACTTTTCTTCTGCCGGGGGGCGTTTTGTTGTCCACTGTTTTGCCGGGACTCCGCACTATGCTGAACGCTTTCTGGAACTGGGAGGCTACTTGGGAATTACAGGAATAGTCACATTTAAAAAAGCGGAAAACATCCGCGACATTGTTCCCATGATTCCCTTGGAACGCCTTCTGCTCGAAACCGATTCCCCTTATCTGGCGCCTGTACCATTTCGTGGCAAGGTCAACCATCCCAAGTATCTTCCTGAAATTGCGTCAGCTGTTGCTCAACTTAAAGCAATGCCTCTGCGGGATCTTGCCGAGCAAACGACAGAAAATGCAAAAAACTTCTACCGCATTGAAACACAGGTTCAGAGTTAATCATGAAATTCCAACTAACAACCATGCCGCGGCCAGCAGAACTGGAAGATTGTACCGATGACGGATTTGCGGTAATTTTCAGCGGCCGTCATATCTTACTGAATCGAGAAGCGCCTTTTTTGCCGACATCTTCAGTTCTGAAACAATTCGACATTACTCCACTTGCCATCGGAACCATCGGAGAAAATCAGTGTTATGCAATTGATTTACCGACAGAACCGCGCATTCTGGAAGAAAAATTTCAGTTACCGGAATTGCGTTTTGCCCTTGGGGCCCTTCAACAATGGGAATATGATGCGGTCAGCCGGGCGCGGCATCTGCTAACCTGGTACAAGACGCATCGTTATTGCGGGGCTTGCGGCAAACCAACAAGAATGAGTGACATGGACATTGCCATTGTCTGTCCGGAATGCAATACCCGGTTCTACCCCCAATTGGCGCCAGCGGTTATCGTGGCAGTTACCCGCGAAGATAAAATCCTACTTGCCCACAATAGCCGTTTTGTTTCCGGCGTCTACGGATTAATTGCCGGTTTTGTTGAAGCGGGAGAAAGCGCAGAACAAGCAATCCATCGGGAAATCATGGAAGAAACGGGAATTGAAGTCACTGACATCCGTTATCTTACCAGCCAAAGCTGGCCATTTCCCAATTCTCTTATGCTGGGTTTTCAGGCGAAATACAAAGCGGGAGAAGCACACGCTGACGGTGAAGAATTGACAGATCTGGGCTGGTTTACTGCAGATACCTTACCTTCTATTCCCCAACCTGGCAGTGTTGCACGAAAAAT
>CALGPR010000347.1 GCA_937960425.1 uncultured Lentisphaeria bacterium | reverse complement strand
AAGCAATTATCTGAAATTGGGGTTTCTACTCTTGTTCCAATTCGCTGTGAACATTCTGTCGTCGCGATCGATGAACCGAAAGAGCGCTGGACAACAATCCTTTTGGAAGGGTGTAAGCAATCCGGAAACCCGTTTTTACCGGCCGTTTCCGAACCGATGTCTCTGGCACAGGCGGTAAAATTTTGCCAGACTGCCGACATGGATGCGTATTTTGGAGAAGTCGAAGGCTCGGAAGGACTTCCTATCCCCTGCAAGAAAAATCTGGCGTGGTTTGTTGGCCCTGAAGGCGGATTTACTATTGGTGAAGAACAACTGATGAGAGACGGTAATGTGCGCGGAGTGCGAATTGCCGAATATGTTTTGCGTGTAGAAACCGCTGCGATTGCCGGAGCACTCCTGCTGCTGGCTGCGGCAAAAGGAATACAATCATGAAGAAAATTTTAAAACTATGTGCTTTGATGGTCTTTGCTGTCACCATGGCGTTGGCATGTGTCGGATGCTCGGCGTCTTCTGATGAGAAACATCCCGCATTTCGCGAAGCAATCAAATACCGGGACAGCAACGATATGACGAAGGCAGTTGAAGCCATGCGGCGTTTCCTCTCTATCCGCCCTGACTCTGCAAAAGGGCATCTGGAACTTGCGTCCATGTATGACGAAAGACTGGATATGCCCCTTCAAGCTATTTACCATTATCAGGAATTTTTGCGACTTGCGCCAAAGTCTCCGGAGGTAAAAACTGTGCTCGGCTGGCTGGAAAATGTTAAGCGTCGTTATTATGAAAAAATGCAAATCGAATTTGGAGATCGTGACAATATCAGGAATCTTCAGTCCCAGGCGAATTCTGTTACTCAAGAGCGCGATGTGTTGAATCAAGAAAATCAATCTTTGCGCGAGTATATTGAAAAATACAAGCAGGCAATGGCCACTCAGGGACAGAATGTTGAAACTCTTCAAATACAAGTGGACTCCATTCAGGCCGAGCACAATCGAATAGTTGCCGACTTGAAGCGTCAGCTTGAACACGCTTTATCTGAAAGGACTAAAGCAACGCAGGAGGCGGATACGATGAAAGAACGTCTCGACGCCGCTGAAAAAGCTTTGGCTGAATCAGAAGCAATCCGTAAAATCCTTGAACAGAGTAGTAATCTTACGTCTTCCCCTGCTTTGGCGAACACTTCCGGCCAAGAGGTTCCGGTGAAGAACAATGATGATTGGGTTATGCCTGAGAACGACAACAATCCAGGTTCCGCGGCAACGGCACTGCAAACAGAAAAAACAGCAACACCAGCAGATGATCCTGCTGAAGTCGGTTACGAAGGGCTCGAAGTGGTTACGACAGTTCCTGTTCCAGCACCATCGTCCTCAGCCCAGCCGCCAGCAATAGAAACAGCTGTAACTCTTCCCACGTATTATGTCGTCCAAAGTGGAGATTCTCTCAGCAAAATTTCCCGGAAATTTTACGGAACAAGCTCCAAATTTTTGTTGATTTACAACGCAAACTCGGATCAATTGAAAAATCAAAATGATTTGCATCCGGGGCAGAAATTATATATTCCGTCAGTCGAATAG
>CALGPR010000346.1 GCA_937960425.1 uncultured Lentisphaeria bacterium | reverse complement strand
TTCCAGATCTGAAAAAAAGCGGCACGCCCGTTTGCCTCTTTGGCCAATGCCACACAATAGTTAACATACCCTTCCTGCGCCGCTTCGGAAGTCGGGTAGCCCCCTCCGTCATAAAACGGATTACTGTAACTGCAAATGATCATCGGGGCGATTCCTGCTGCATTTGCCGCGTCAAGAAGTTGAGAAAACTGCCCGGGAACAGCAAGTATCCCCGGTTCCTTTTCACAATCTACCCAGTAGCATTCGTCGCGCATGGCGTTAAGGCCAATTGCCTTGGCCATCACAAAGTTGTTGTGAAGATCCCCTTTGTTTTGCGCGAAATGAAAACAACTGCCAAGTTGGAACAGCTCTTTGGGGTGTTCTGTAGCGGAATCCCCAAAAGCTGACAGGATAAATGTAAAAACTGCTGTTGCCGTGATCCATCGGTTCATGGGCATGTTCTCCTGGTCAAATATTGTTAAATTCCGTTTTTCCGGTGAGCTTCGTTCATCAAAGCAATAGCTTCTTTGATGTGATGTTCCTGTGCTTCACAGGTCTGATACCAGCAGGTATTGAGGAACCCGAGAAGATGTTCTTTGGGAATATTTTTAAGTGCATATTCTACGGTCGCACCATAACTTTCCCGACACTGCCAGTTACTGGAAGCAGGAATCTGGTCGTAACCGAGTTTTGATAACATCGTATAACCTGTTAAATAAATATGGTTCGGATCAAAATGGTTGTCCGGGTTAAAGTTTTTATCATAATACCAGTTGCTTTGAACGACATTTTTGGAAATATATTGGGTAAAAAGTTCTTCTCCCTGGCGCCAGATGACGTCAGCCCACATCCAGGGACGAACGTTCTGGCGAGAAATTTCATCGAGATAGAACGCAAGATCTTCCCACCACATACGTCCTTGACGAACGATTGCCAGACGAAAGAATGTCTGATGATCAAAAGTTTCCTCGTCCATGCCAATATGGAAGAAGCGGGGCCCGTCAAAAAGTTCAATTGCTTCAGTAATCAGGTCTGAGCAAACCTGATGGTATTTCGGAGTTCCGACAAGTGGACGATATTCTTTTAGCCAGGCCGAGTGGCAGCAGGAAAAATTCATTTTGGGGATAACTTCTAACCCGAGATCACGACACTGTTGAAGTTTTTCCCGGAGTTTTGCTGTTGACCAGGCTCCATTAACCGCAATTTCAGGATGGCTTTTGTACTGGACAGCATCACCGAGATCGATAACGATCATGTTGTTTCCTCCGTCGGCAAGGGCTTTGACGGTACGATCCCAGACAGGCTCTTCAGTTCGGAAATCCGGGGAAAAAATACGGTGACGAAGATAATCACTGGTGAAGTAATCAACTTGCCAGTCTTCCCACATATTCATCGATAAGTGGATCAGATATGCTTTAATCATAGTTTTTAACCTCCCTCTTTGCTGGGTAAATAAAGAATTTCCTTAGTATACTCCCTGCAAAAAAGTTTGCAAATATACTGTGTTGGAAAGAGCTTTTTTTTACGGTGCGGAAAATTATTTTCGGTTAAATCATCATTAAGGAATTGTAAAGTCAGGAAAGCGTCTTATTTTATACGCGTTTCTGATAATGATTCAAATACAATTGTAACATTACTTGGTCTGAAAATGTAATGACAGTAAAGGAGGGTTTCCGTTCAATGGGAAATGATGCTCTTGCCACAGAAATCGAATCAGGCTGCGTCAGCGGTTCGCTGTTGGTATTGGACAGCAAAACACAGATTTTTCTGTGGTGTGGGATTGTGATTTATATTCTGGGGATTCTGGCAATCGGCTGCTTTGCCGGCAGAAAGGTCAGGAATATGGACGATTTTCTGGTTGCAGGGCGCCGGCTTCCCCTTTGGATGGCAAGTGCGACCTTGCTGGCGACATGGTTTGGGGCGGGCTCCAGCATGGGAGTCGCTGCTACAGTTTACTCTGGCTCCCTCAGGGATGTTATCGCTGATCCTTTTGCTGCATCTCTCAGTCTGATACTGGCAGGATTTTTTATTGTTGGTATGTTGCGAAAGCTTAATTGCCTGACAGTAACGGATATTATCGAACGGCACTATGGAAAATCAGCAGGAATTTACGCCTCGTTGTGGATGGTTCCTGTGTACGTAGGTTGGCTGGGGGCGCAAGTGCTCGGGTTGGGGACAATACTCAATCTGCTCACTGGCATTGATGTGCTTTATGGGACACTCATTGGAGCCGCAGTAGTATTGTTTTACACGGTAACCGGTGGTATGTGGGCAGTGACTCTTACCGATGTTGTTCAGGTTGCATTAATTGCAGCAGGACTTTTTATTATTGTTCCCGGGGCATTAGACCTTGCCGGAGGGATGGAGGCAGTTTTTCAAAATCCAGATGCCGATCTGTCGCTCTTGCCGGTTGAGCAGGGATTTTCTCATTACGTCAATTACCTCGGCAGCTGGATGGTTATGGGTTTGGGCTGTATGGTGGGGCAAGATTTGATTCAACGCTCGCTTTCCAGTCGCAATGAAAAAGTTGCTCGGCAAAGTTCTATTCTTGCGGGAATTTTGTATTTGCTTATCGCGCTGGTTCCGATTACGATTGGGTTTTCTGCAAAAATTATTTTTCCCCAATGGGGATTATCTGCAGAAGCAATGGGAGTCAATTTGGAAAACCAGGTCTTACCGCGTATTGCCCTGGGCGTCCTTGGAAGTACCCATCCGATTTTGCTGACTATTTTTTTAAGTGCGTTAATTTCTGCAATTATGAGTTCTGCAGACAGTTCCCTGCTGGCAGCCTCAAGTCTTGTGGTCAATAATGTAGCCAAGCCACTTGTTCCAGGGATTTCTGATCGTAACTTGCTGTTTGTAACTCGTGTTGTTACAGTTTTAGTCATAGTCATCGCAACCTTTTTGGCGTTGAAAGTTGGCAGTATTTATGCGCTGATGATTATCTGTTGGGCGTCACAGTTGGTAGTGGTATTTATTCCGGTCGTTACCGCGCTGTATTTGCCAAAATCACGATCTTGTTCCGCCTGGGCCGCAATGATGACTGCAACAGTGGTCTGGATTGGGTATATGGTATTTGTTGCTTTAGGAATCGAAGGCGGCTTTTCTGAAGTGATGGAGTCGGAAGGATTTCAGTTTGCATTAACCAATGGAGCAGTCTATGGTTTCCTTGCTGGGGTGTTGGCCTTTCTGTTCAGTTATTGGCTGGAAAAGAAGGCTATTTCTTTTCGGGAAAGCTGCAACAGGTAAATCTATACCTGAAAAATCCTTTTTTACGGTATCGTAATTATTCTTGCAGTACTTTAGCTCTTCGTTGGCGAAGTACCACATCGGCTGTGTGAGAGTCAGCAATTTAATCCGCTATGTGCCATTATAAAAATCAAAAATTTCCTGCTCAATTTCTATTTATTTCCGCTTTTTTTGTAGTATCCGCCG
>CALGPR010000345.1 GCA_937960425.1 uncultured Lentisphaeria bacterium | reverse complement strand
TTGCTACATTATACAATACTGGGAAATGATTTTCTTCCGTTTTTATAATGCAAAGAGAGAAAAGAAGATTTATTCTTGTTATTCCATAATAACTCTTTCTATTTCAAAAAAAAATGTGCGGAGAAAATAACAGTCGATCGCGTTTATAGCTGTTTAAACACTGTTGATTCTTTCCGCACTTGTGATCGCGGTAGTTAATTGAAGTGGAACTGCGCCGGATTCCATTTGTCTTTTGGTTTTTCTACACCAGTCGGATAGCCGATAACAACCAGAGAAAGGGGAATCGTTGTTTCCGGAAGAGCCAATTTTTCTTGAATGGCTTTCACCCGGTCTTCCGCCGGATACCCACCAGTCCATACTGCACCTAATCCGAGCGCTTCCGCTGCCAGTAGAAGATTTTCCGTTGCAGCAGAACAATCCTGGATCCAATAATCTCGTCCGTTACCTTCCAGCGCAAGATTCATATCGCCACAGACAACCATGACAGCACTGCAATTCTGGATCATTTTTCCATTCGGAAGGCCTTCAGCAAGCGCATCCAATTTTGCCCGGTCATTGATGGCGTATATCTGCCATGGCCGTTTATCCCGTGCAGTCGGAGCAGCCATCGCTGCTTTTGCTAACGTGATCAGAGTGTCCTCTTCGATGGTCTTGTCTGGAAGAAATGCACGAACGCTTTTGCGTTGAGCAATATTAGCAAGAACGATGTCTGCCGGAGATTTCTGTCCGGCATCAATCGAAACGACTCTTCGTGCTGAAATCAGCACTCCGATACTGACTGCGAGACAGAGAAGACAGAAAATCATTGCGAATTTTGCCGTGATGCCGGCTGGGGCAGGGGTTGACATAAAAAATTCTCCTGTGGGTTATTGGGTTAATCCGCATCGTAATGGTCGAGTTCTTCCGCCGGATTTCCGATATGGCGAATCAATACCGGGTCTCCAGACATCAGCCCGCGTTTGGTACTCCGAACAAAATCCAGAAAATGGCGTACCTCCGGAGTAACGCTTTCTCTTTCTATTTCCATGCAGGCATTGGGCGCACTCAAGCCGCGAAGGAAAAAGATTTTAATTGCTCGCCGGATCGCAGTACGGCCTTCACTGGATATTCCTGCGCGGCGTAGCCCTACTGTATTCGGCCCGCAAATAAAATTATTTTCAGCAACCATTGCGTAGGGAGCAACATCCTGGGTAATGATGGTACGGCCACCCAGCATTGCCAGTTTCCCGATACGGCAGAATTGATGTATCAGCACATAACCACTGAGAACCGCCGCGTCTTCAATAATCACGTGTCCGGAAACTGCAGTCTGGTTTGCTATGGTAACGTGATTGCCAATTTGCGCATCATGACCAATATGAACAAAAGCCATCAGCAGTGTATTGCTGCCGATTGTTGTCCGTGCCTCTTCAAAAGGGGAACGATGGATGGTAACATATTCCCGAATTGTCGTATCGTTCCCAATATCCGTATAAGAAATGATACCGGGCTTGAAGCGGTGATCCTGCGGCTCGGCACCGACAAATGCTCCGTAATATACCCGGCAGCGATCCCCCAATTTTGTATATCGGCAGATTTTTGCGTGAGAGTCGATATAGCAGTCATCGCCTATGATGACATTGTCTTCAATAATCGAATAAGGACCAATCTCCACATTTTTCCCGATAATGGCTTCTGGAGAAACAATCGCAGTAGGATGAATTGCCATGCAAACCTCCTTTTACAACAGAATTTTGTTTTTCCCGGACTGGAAAACAATACTCGAAAAGAAAATTTATTCTTTGTTGATTTTTTCCAGCCCATGATCTGGAAATTTTATTTATGAACCAGTGTGCCAGCCGAAAGATCGCCGCGCAAAACACGCTCAAGACTGTCAGGTTCAAAAAAGTCAAAAATAACAATCGGCATGGCATTGTCGCGACACAGCGAAAAGGCCGTCGCATCCATGACTGCCAACTGGCGGGCAAGCGCTTCGTCAAAACTTAACGTATCAAATCTCGTTGCATCAGGATTCTTGAACGGGTCAGAAGAATAAACTCCATTGACTTTTGTTGCCTTCAGCACGGCCTGGCATTCGGTTTCAAGAGCACGAAGAGCTGCGGTGGTGTCGGTTGTAAAAAACGGACTGCCGGTTCCCCCCGCAAAAATCACTACCTGGCCGGCTTCCAATGCCGCAATCGCTTTATCCCGGTTATAAGGATCTGCCAGCGGTTCCATCCGAACTGCACTTTGAACAACGGCTTCCATCCCCGCGGCTCGAAAGAAATCTTTCAGGCACATTGCGTTCATCACAGTAGCAAGCATCCCCATATAATCGGCATTTACTCGATCCATACCGCCGGATTTTCCCATCACACCACGCCAAATATTTCCCGCGCCAACGACAAGGGCAACTTCCACCCCTGAATTTACCACAGATTTTATCCGGTCAACAACTGTGCGAACTGCTTCAGCGTCATATCCATGTGTTTCCTGCCCCTTGAGAGTTTCGCCGCTGAGCTTGATCAAAACACGGCTGTATGCATAGTTTCTTTCCATACAATTGCCTTCCCATTCATTTTTGTGAATTCGTTGTCACGTGATATAAGATAGTTTATTCTTTTTACTATACATCCATTTCGGAAATCATGAAAGTTTTCCAAGCAAATTCATGAAGCTTTTTAACTGCAGTACACAAGATGCAACTATTGATACAGCTTTTGTAAAAATAAGAAGGGAAGACTGAAATTTTGAAAAATGCGTGTATAGTATCAAAAACAATTGATTTACTGAACTTCAGATGGAAGGATAGGCGGTTCATGGGTGATGGCGAAAAAATAAAAGTTGGAGTTGTTGGCGTCGGTGCGTTAGGGCGTCACCATGCCAGATTGTATAATTTGAGTGAAAATGCTGACGTTATCGGGATTTATGATCGGAATTCGGAAACTGCGGAACGCGTGGGCGCCGAATTTGGACTGAAAGTTTTTTCTGATCCAATGGCACTTGCAGAACAATGCGAGGCATTGAGTGTTGCTGTCCCTGCAACGCATCACCATTCCAGTACAATTCCTTTGCTTCTTGCCGGAAAGCATGTACTGGTCGAAAAACCGATTGCTGCCTGCACGGCTGAAGCGGAAGATATGGTCAATACAGCCCGAAAAATGGGAGTGGTTTTTGCTGTCGGTCATGTAGAACGTTTCAATCCCGCCATGGATTTTCTGGAAAAATACGCGGAAAATACCCGCTTCATTGAAGCTCATCGGTTGGCGCAATATCCTCCGCCGCGTCCCGGTTCTTATCGTCGCGGTACAGAAGTCAGCGTTGTGCTGGATTTAATGATTCACGATATTGATTTAGTGCTGCGCATGGTTAACAGCGAAGTGGAACGTTTCGATGCTGTAGGGATTCCGGTGCTGAGCAAAACTGAAGACATCGTCAGCGTCCGGATTAAATTCAAAAACGGTAGTGTGGCCAATATGACAGCCAGTCGTGTCAGCCAGGATCCGTTGCGGCGTTTTCGCGTCTTTCAAGAAGACTGTTATCTGTCCATGGATTATGGCACCCATACCGGAATGGTCTTGAAAAAAAACCGCCTCGGGCTTGCGCGTCGCGATATTAATCTCGATGAAAAAAATGCCTTGGCAGCAGAATTGGAAGACTTCTTGCTTGCTGTCTGTAAAACCAAGGAAACCGGCGTGGTGGCTCAGCCTAAAGTTCCCGGAGTTCAGGGATTGGAAGCACTGCGGTTGGCTGTAGCCATTCAGGATGAAATTCGCCGCTATAATGACCACTACGGATTCAAGTTCAATTCTCCTGCTCTTGACGGGGATGATTTTATTGCCTGATCCGGAGAGGGAAATATGGTCATGATTCACGCTGTCGCTCCATCAAACATCAATCTGGTGCTGAAAGTCATACGTCGGCGTCAAGACGGGTACCATGAAATAGAATCTCTTTTTGTGCCTTTTCAGGAACCCGGTGATGAGTTGCAGTTGGAAATCATAGATGACAACACGAATGCAATTTCCCTGACTCCGGACACGGCATTGGTGCCATCGGATCTTTCCAATTTAGCGGGCAGGGCGGCAGCGGAATACTGCCGTACAGCTGGAATTACTGACTCTATTGCCATTCGGCTCAAGAAAAGGATTCCTGTGGCGGCGGGAATGGGGGGCGGAAGCGCTGATGCGGCAACTGTTCTTTCCACGTTGCAAAAATATTATTGCGCATTATCCGAAAAAGCACTGGCAGCTCTGGCATTATCTCTTGGAGCTGATGTTCCTTTTTTTCTCCGTCCTGAACCGGCAATCTGCCGTGGAATTGGGGAAATTTTCGAACCTCTCGGTAAAGGGTTTCCGCCATTACCGGCTTTGATTGTCAACCCTGGTTTTCCCATTCGTGCCGCATGGGCATATCAACATGCTGACCCTTCGCGTTTTGGAGAACTGCCTTCGTTTCATCTTCCTGAGCTGTTGCAGGCCTGGCGTGCAAACGATTTTGAAGGCGTTGCCCACTTACTGCACAATGATTTGGCATTCGGGTGTTATGCAAAATTCCCGATTTTGCGTCTGATCCGTGATTTTTTACTCCGGTCAGGGGCTGTCGGCGTTAATATTACCGGCAGCGGTCCGACGATTTTCGCCATTGCTTCCAATTCCAACGAGGCCGGCCGGATTTGTACAGAAGTACAAAGTGCTTTTCCGTTTTGTTTTTCCTGTTGCTTACAACAATATAAAATTGGCAAAGCTGATTGTTGAGCCGGGTAGTTGTCAAAATCTGAAAAAATCTAATAAAATATTCCTCGCATTTGCTTTTTTTCTGTAAGAGATTATAATAGTTATGTACCACCGGTATGGTGGAAATCCTGAGAGAACGTCGATAGCGATATCATAAGGTCGCGTCGGCTTTTTTTCTGTTGATATTACCTTTATGGTATGAAAATCACAAAAAAACGGTTTTTTTATTGAATGAGTGGTTGATTTTAATAGAGAAACCGCTATAATAATTATATACCAATGGTATATTGAATCTTCAATAACCAACAATGGGAATGAAAAAATGAAAATTATTGATGCACACAATCATCCGGATTGGCACGGCCATGACCTCAAACGTTTTCTGGAGAACATGGATGCCAACAAAATTGAAAAAACCTGGATTCTGAGTTGGGAATGCGGTGCTCACGAATATCAGCCCGAGAGCAAGTTTGCATTTCCGGCAGGACCATTGGGAACAAACAGTAACCCGATTCCTTTTGAACGCTGCCTGTATTATAAAGAGCAGGCACCTGATCGTTTTATTCTTGGCTATTGCCCGGATCCACGTTTGCCTGATGCTTGTTTGCGGCTGCGTGCTGCCCATTATATTTATGGAGCACAGGTTTGCGGGGAATTGAAGTGCCGCATGATGTACGATGATTTTGATGCACTGCGTCTCTTCCGTACAGCAGGAGAGCTGCGCATGCCGGTAACCTTCCACTTGCAATACGACTTCCAGCCGACTTGTGACGATCAGTGGGGAGAATGGTGGGGCGGTACGATTGATACCATCGAACGGGTACTTCAGGCC
>CALGPR010000344.1 GCA_937960425.1 uncultured Lentisphaeria bacterium | reverse complement strand
GTCGTTGCCGGAGGGAGCGGCAGCCGTTGTACACCATAACGGCTGCCGCTCCCTCCGGCAACGACAATTACCGCCAAATCCTGAAATAACATGTCTTTCTGCTTCCCATTACAAAAAAAGCACCGGAATCTGCATTCCTGCAGATTCCGGTGCAAAATCCTCAACAATAATTACATATTCTGAACAACGCCAGCCTCGTCAATATAAACACGGCATTCATTTTGAGTTTGATTCAACTCATAGGTACGGAACATATCCACGGAACCGTCAAACATCGCTGCGCCGACTTGATTGTCATGATATGGATGCGGAGCTGTACCGTCAACACTGGTTGCAGTCGGGCTGAAGCGATAGTACATATCTGAATCCGATTTCATTGTTTCAATGAAGAAAATGGTTTCAGAAGGACGTTTTACCTTAGCCGTAAAATAAACGGGATAGCCATTTTCATCTTCTTTGGCAAAATTTCCCATATCATCAATCTTATCCGCATATTCAGTATCCAGTGATGTGTCATACATGGCATAGCTGATTGTCGGATCCCAGGATTTGTCTCCAGTATTGGCAGTAATCGTATTACTCATCGGGCAGACCAAAGCCTGTTGGGAAATATAATTGCCACCGCGCGGGGCATCATCACCATTTTCTTTGGTTCCAACCAGAAGTTCAGTCCAAGTATAATCATAATCATTAAATTTCAGGTTGGGTTGAATGGTATTGCGATTGTCACCCATGAAGTTGGTTGCAGCGATATAGATCTGATGCAGATTGTTGATACATTTCGTCTTGTAAGCCGCTTTACGTGCCTGTTGCAACGCAGGCAGTAACATCGATGCCAGGATTGCAATGATCGCGATAACGACCAAAAGCTCAATTAGAGTAAAACCATTCTTTTTCATTTTATCGCTCCTTGTGCGAATCGTTCGCGATAGTATAAGTATTTTCTTCCGAACAGTCTTCCTGAAATTAAAGGCAACTTTTTCCGGAAGCAGTTCTCTTCCTTCTATATATAC
>CALGPR010000343.1 GCA_937960425.1 uncultured Lentisphaeria bacterium | reverse complement strand
GTCGCCAACTCCTCCAAATGGTAAATGCAATTCCGGCGTCTGTACTACACAATCATTGACAACAAAACTGCCGGAACTGGTTGTTCTTTCAAAATATTTTTTAACTTTCCTTTTTTCCGAAAAAAGATAAATTGCTAATGGTTTCGGCAGTTTTTGGATTTTCTGCACCACTTCATCGAGGGTATCAAAACAGAAAACAGGAAGGATCGGACCAAAAATTTCCTGTTGCATGACAGCAGAAGTATCGAAATCCACTGAGTCAAGAATGGTTGGTGCAATGTAACGTTCTTCCGGTTCTTTTTCTCCGCCGGCGAGGAGCCTTCCATCAGTAAGAAGTTTACAGAGCCGGCCATAGTGCGCCGGTGTAATAATTCTGCCAAAATGATCGCTTTCCTGGGGATTGTCACCGTAAAATTCCCGGATGGCATTCCGCATATGTCGAGTCAATTCTGCAACGACAGATCGGTGGGCAAGCAGGTAATCCGGAGCCGTGCAGGTTTGGCCAGCATTGAGGAATTTTCCCCAGACTAAACGCCGTGCCGCTCGATACAGATCGGCATCTTCTGTGACAATCGCCGGATTTTTTCCTCCGAGTTCGAGAACTGTTGGGGTCAGGAATTGTGCCGTTTTCGCCAGAATCCGGCGTCCTCCTTCCGGGCTTCCAATAAAATAGACCATGTCATACCGTTGATTCAATAATTCTTCGGTATCCAGCCAAGTCACTGCAGCCACATCTTCTGGCAGTGCTGCACGAACAATGGTTTGAATTACTTCACTGGTGAGGGGGGAGTTCTCGGAAAGCTTGATCACCACAGTGTTACCGGCGGCAATTGCTGCGATTAACGCATCCATCGTCAGTAAAAAAGGAAAATTCCACGTTGAGGAAATAAGAACTGTCCCGTACGGTTCTGCGATCGTGTATCCGCTTCCCGGCCGGTTGAAGAAGGAAAGAGAGGTTCGCTGCGGCCGCATGAAAGAATATAAACGCCGCATCATAAAGCGAATGCTTGACAGAACGGGACGATACTCACTGAGAAGTGCCTCACACTCACATTTCCGCAAATCGCTATTCAATGCTGTCAGGATTTTCTGGCGGTTGTCGACAATCGCCTTTCGCAGTGCGCGGAGCTGACGCAGGCGGTATGCTGCTGAGCGGGTCACGCCACTGGCAAAACGTTCTCTCTGCGGTTGCGGAAGAGCGTTGTTCATCTTTGTATCCTGCGTTTTTCTTTTAATTATTTTTCATTACAGATAAATCCGGTCACAGCGCGGCCCTAATGCACACAATATATCATATGCATGGCTGGATTTCAACCTGCCCCAGGAATCCGGAGTAATTTCCGCTTCTCCCTGCTTTCCGAGAAGCGTTACTTCGTCTCCATATTCTGCATCAGGAACCTGATCCAGGAGAACGGTAGCATAATCCATGGAAATGCGCCCGACAATGGGGCAAATTTTCCCGCGAATCAGGACACTGCCCCGATTGGAAAGCGCCAGCGGCAATCCATCGGCATAGCCTCCGGCAATTGTGCCGATGCGGGCTGGCTGTGATAATGTATACGTCCGGCCGTACCCAATGGTGTATCCTGCCGGCAACGTTCGAACTGCGACCAGCGTGCTGCGAACGGCAACGGCCGGTTGGTACCCAAGCTCTTTTTGAATTTCATTGTCGTAATAGCCGTACAGGGAAAAACCGATCCTGCCGAGATTGAATGGCTTCTGGAGCATTTCCGGGTAGTTATTGATTCCATCACTTGCCGCCATATGCACTTCTTCAAAGTGGATACCTTCTGTTGCAAGGGCATTGATTAGCCGAACCATCTTTTGAACCTGTTTTTGGGTAAACGGCACGTTTCGATCTGTTGCGGCAGGGCAGTGCGAAAAGATGCCCTGTAAATGCAAATGTTTTAGTTTTGCAATTTCAAGAATTTCCGGAATTGCATATTCTGCAATCATACCGAGTCTTCCCATGCCGCTGTCAATGGCAATTTGGACATTGGCTTGCCGTTGCTGCCGAGCGCATTCTGCCTCAATCCGTTTTGCCATTTGCAGGTCTGTGACTGTAATTTGAATCCCATTTGCAACTGCCGGTGCAATTTCTGCTGGCAACAGGTTTCCCAGGATACGCACCGGAAGATTGTATTGAAGCATGGAAAGCGCTTCCTTGAGTTCTGCTGCGGCAAATCCGACAGCTCCGGCTTCTTTCAATACCGGAGCGATACGTTCGACACCAAGTCCATACGCATTCGCTTTCAAGACTGCAATGGGTTTGCACGCACCAAGACAACCTACTGCGATAAGAAAGTTTCTGCGGATTGCTTCCAAGTCAACTTCGACTCTGACCCTGCTGGCAACTGTACTGTTCATAAGGAATCACTTTTCTCAAAAAAGGAAGGGGGCGCACTTCGCCCCTTTTCCTTAAATGTCATTGAAGAACAATTGTTTTGTTATTTCGCGTATTCAACAGAACGGGTTTCCCGAATAATCGTTACTTTAATCTGCCCGGGGTAATTCATTTCTTTCTCAATGCGTTGGCAAATGTCCTTAGCAAGGATTTGCGCTTCGCCTTCTGAAACTTTTTCCGGGAGAACAACGACGCGGACTTCACGGCCCGCCTGCAAAGCAAAGCAGGATTCAACCCCTTGGAAGTCGCGGGCAATGCCTTCAAGCTGTTCAAGGCGCTTGAGATAGAGTTCTGTCGTTTCACTGCGTGCTCCCGGGCGGGAGGCGCTTAATGTATCACAGGCATTAATGAGGATATCGTAGAGACTGACTGGTTCCACCTCGCCATGATGGGCGGCAACCGCCTGGATGACATCTTTGGCTTCATTGTGTTTCCGCAGGATGTCTGCACCAATTTGTGCATGTGATCCTTCAATTTCGTGATCGACTGCCTTGCCAATATCATGGAAAAGGCCGATGCGTTTGGCTTTCTGTTCATCCAGTCCTAACTCTACCGCAATCATGCCCATGAAATAAGCCGTTTCCAACGAGTGTTGAAGGACATTCTGGGAGAAACTGTACCGATATTTCAGGCGTCCCAACAGTTTAATAACCTGTGGAGAAACGCCTTGTATACCGGTTTCAAGAACTGCAAGTTCTCCGGCAGCAAAGACGTCATCTTCAACTTCCTTGGTAATCTTTTTGGCGAGTTCTTCAATTCGGGTTGGATGGATGCGGCCGTCGGAAATCAGCCGTTCCATCAGTTGACGGGCAACTTCTTTGCGAATTGGATCAAAGCAACTGATTACAACGGCTTCCGGAGTATCGTCAATCAGAATATTGACTCCGGTGGCAGCTTCGAGAGCACGGATGTTTCTGCCTTCACGACCAATGATGCGCCCCTTCATTTCGTCAGATGGCAGAGGAATTGTCGCAGTAGTGCGCTCATAGGTACAATCCGATGCGTAACGCTGAATGGCATAAGTTAAAATGCGCCGTGCTTCTTTTTCTGATTTCTGTTTTGCTTCTTCCAACAGGTCA
>CALGPR010000342.1 GCA_937960425.1 uncultured Lentisphaeria bacterium | reverse complement strand
CATATTTTTCCTGCTGCAGTTCAGAAAAAACTCATTTATCATTTAACGGTTTAAATAAGATGGCAGAAAGGTTAAAAAAAGAGTTTCCGGAAGTTCCGGTTATGGCAATGAGTGATGATCTTTCTTGTAAAGAAACGAACGACCTGAGTTATATTGATATCTGGTGTTCCCGAATGTTGGTGCAGTCACCAAAAAAAGTTGAAGCGGCACGGAAGGCCGGTTGCCAGATTTGGTGGCAAGTTAATAATAATCCTTACTGCCCGGATCCGATTTTTTTGTTGGAAAACCGACCTGATTCGGGAAGAGTTTTTGCAGGGGTGCTGGCAGCAAAGTTCCGTCCAGACGGCCTGTTGTATGATAATATGACAGAGACGTGGGAGGGAAATTCTTTCCTCAGTAATGGACCGCTAACGGATTGGGATGTGGAAGGCTCTGATCTGATTGGTGCAGAAGAAAAGGTTTCCTGTCATGGGGGCGGCTTGCTGGTTTATCCTGACGCTGATAGGAATCTCCTGGCCAGCTTGAGGTTGGAAAATTTTCGCGATGGGTTGGATGATTTACACTATATTCTTCTGGCGGAAAAGCGATTGCAAGAATTGAAAGCAAAAACAGAACTTACGAATGCAGAAAAAATGTGGATAGCACGAGCAGAGCATTTACTACCGATTCCGGAGTCTATTGTCCGAAATCAGCGGGAATATGCGACGGGAAGTGAATTGATTGCCTACAGGAATGCATTAGGCATGTTGCTTGCAGACGATCCGCAATGGCAGCAGCAGAAATAAGCGTATTGCAAGTTTGCTTCCTACATAGGCGGTATGAGGCGATAAAAACGACAAAGTCTCTGAATCGGCGTTACAAAAGTCCTATATACTATAGGAGTATATATTGGTTGTGTAAAATCACTGTATCTCTTGTTACGTTGCAAAAGTAAAGTCCTATAGGAGAGATTCCTTCCCATGTTTTGGGAGAAGTCTCTGTTGACTTTATCGAGTAAACTATCAAGATTTATGTTTTCCCGCAAAAAAGAAAAAAGATAATGTCGATAATGGTTTTCAGGCGATATTGATCCTGATAAAGCTTGTTTAGTCGATGAAACATGCAGGAAAAAACTTTTAAAAAAAAGATTCTTTTTTTTGCGTTCTTCCTCTTCCCAATCTGTTCGAGTAGTATTGATTCAATTGGCAGATCAATTGGATTAATACGTGTTTGAAAATTCGGCTTTCCAATAGAGCAAACACTCGCATCAATTTCCAGATATTGAATCTAACTGCCGTAAAGTCACATCCGGCTCATCTCCTAAACTGCCGCAGGTGACAGCAATCCATCCGGTGTTTACTTTTACAATGTCTGATCACCGGTTTAACGGCTGACCGCCGAATTGAATTCTCTGACTCTATATTTCAACGCAGTTTTTGAAGGCACCACAAATTAAACGTTCCAGCAAAGGGAAGGTACATCTCAAAAGCTTGAATTCGATATTGAGAGGGGTGATAATTTCGATAAAAGAGAATGTGAGCATGGGAGTGGAAGCAGATTCATGGAATCTCAGAGATGAATATACTCTGAAGCCACCTGCTTTGCAACGAAAAAACTCAGCTTTGACTCGGTAATGGCAAATTGTGATCTTGATTGCGATGGTTACGACTCAAACAGAGAGAATAATATTGAAATCGGGAGTCGATTTCAGAAACAAGTTTCATAAACAATAAAAACAAACACCAAAGATGCAGCAGCTATTCCCGAGTCGATTTCAGAAACAAGTTTCATAAACCCTTTGCCGGAGGTAAAATAGACAGTCAGCTATTGGATCGATATCTGTGCATTGTAAAAGCAAACTCCGCAAAGATCTCAATTCGCAGCATGGTAATTTGAACAATAATTTAAATGTAATCTTTACGACAACAGGATTCAATATTCGGGAATTGATACAGGTATTTATCCTGTTTTGCAATCTTATTCACGCATTAAGCAAATCGATACGCCAATTGGGGCCAATGCTGTTAAAAAAAAGCTTTTTCTTCCTGCACCCGATTTTACAGAATCGACTGAAGAAATAAAAAAATACCAGAAAAGGGACAGGAATATTCCAGCAATTACAATAGATGCCGGCCATTGGTTTTACAAAATAGAAAAACGAAAAAAATATCGATTACTCCCTGACATACTCTTTTAATAGCTCGAGGCATTTCTTTTCTATTAAGGCCTTGACAAGCAAGGTTACACGAGATATATTATAATACTTATCCGAGAACACGAATCCCAAAAACGGAGACACAACCTATGACATTTCAATGGAAACATTGTATTGCCGCTCTGG
>CALGPR010000341.1 GCA_937960425.1 uncultured Lentisphaeria bacterium | reverse complement strand
GCCAGTAATATGCCCCTGTGGAATCAGAAGACCATGCAGAACCGTCAGGGCTGAATTCCACGCTCATATTTGCCCCGGCAATCCCTGCAATCAACGCGTCAACCTCTTCCTTAGTATAAACCGTTGCCCCTTCAGGAATCACCGTTGAAGTTCCTTCCGGCCGAAGGGCAGTATGAAAGCCGTCAAGTGCCAAAACACTGCATGTCGTCTCTCCGGCAGGAATCATTGTCACGGCAAAATTGCAGTTATTCCGCTGGGATCCGGCAGCGATTTCACGGAAACGTGCAGTTCCGGTATAAATCCGGAAAGATAAGCGTCCATTTTCGGGGTTTGCATCGGAACCATCCGGCCAGTCTCCGGGGATATTGACCTCTCCAGGCGAAGAACGGAACATGACTTCAGAAGAAGACACTCCGCTGACGTCTCCGGCAACGGCATAACTTCCTGTTGCAGGCAAAGAAACCGGTGTAACCACGGGAAGAACATCCGCCGCGCTCTGAGAAACCGATAGAAATTGAATACAGAGGACAACTGTTTCCGCAGAGATAAGACGCGGAAAATGTTCTTCATAAAGTTCTTCTCCGGATGCAGAAATCTGCTTCCCGGTAGCGGCATTGATATAAATTGTAATTTTCCGAAACGACATTGATCATCCTCCTTTACTGATAAACAAACCCATTTTCAACGGAAAAATCGGCATACACATAAGAAATGCAATTACTCATAAAGCTATGGTCATATCCTGTAACATATGGTGGAGATAGCGCTTCCAATTCATCAAAGGAAAGGATATATTCTGTATCCCCGGACAAATCAGTCTGGTAGAAAATTTCACAATCTTCATCCAATGAAGAGTCAAAACTTCTATTGAAACACAGGACTATTGAAAGTTGGCATCCAATTGATTCTGGAAGGATTATTTCAAAGTCCCAATTGAAGGTATTGTAGGCCTGATGATAATCATAGACAACGGTAAATTTCTTAAGAGCCTGCTGTATTGCCTGCAGATCTTTTCGCAGTAATGGCGACAACGGCTGATATCTATAGCCGAGCCCATCCGGATCATATCTATTTTCCTCCGGTAAAATAAACCCGATTTCTTCTTCGATCGTATCGATATCAGGTAATCGTTTCGGTTTGACTGCCGGGTTTTTCCGCTCGGGATCGGCAGTCGGATTGGATGATGCATACCAGTAGCGCAACGCATTTAAATCATTGCGAAAGTGGAAAAAAGCCTGCATCCGGAACATGTCATATCTGCTTGTGCGAGTATACTCTTCGAAATGTTCGTCCGGATCCATGCAGGTGGCTACACGTGCCCGTTCACTCAATGCTTCATCAAACGCATTGACCAAAGGTTTCATACCTGGGATAATCCCTTGTGCTTCCTGTAAATAATTCCAACAAACCAGTTCATCCGTCATACATACCCCACAATCTTCAAGTCGGCTTCACGATAAAATTTCGATTCGTAGCCACCAATATAAACAAAACGCCCGATTTTGATGTATTCCACTCCATAAACATCATCTGCGCCCCATGTTAGAACTGCACGGTAAGAATAACTCATCCCGGTAACTTCATTTGGTTTGTTAGAATCCATAATAATTTTGACGTATACGGAACAATCCTTGGGGTTGTAAAACGTATTCACTGGCACAGCAATTCGTTCTGCGCCGACACAGACATAACCGGCGATTCCACTATCCGGTTTGGCAGAATCGTAACACGTCCAAATCCAATTACCCCTGATAATCTCATACGACATAGAAAAATAACCAAAAGTGTCTGGACTTTCATCATTGCTTCCTCCAAGATTTGCGGCGTGGATACGCACTCCATCGGCACTTTCTTCTACAACGATATTTTCTCCTGGTAAAACTCGCTGACGGCGTAGGCGCTCTGCGAGTTCAACTACAGCATCCTGCCAACGGCAAAAGAAACTCATCATGCCCTCCCGTTAAAATAAGCTGGATTCCAATACCATGAGCCTGGGGCGAGAAGCCAGCGTTCTGTAAGTCGGGAAAAAAGGTTCCCATCATTATCATAAACCGCATTCAACTTGCGGTCGCGACACCGCCACGAACCGATATATCCGGCAAGCGAACCGACAAACACGTTATTTGCATTGAAATACGTAATTGCCTGTGTCACATTTCCTGCCGGGCCACCGGATAAATACCGTACATATTCCACCTCCAGGCAACGATAAATCTTTCCGACTTCAGTCCAATCCATCGCATTTCCAGTAAAAAGGAATGGACAGTGCAGTTCCGAGATCCACGATCCGGGATATTCCTCATTCATCGGAATCAATTCATTCTTGTAATAAAAATACCCGGCATCCTGCGGAGATAAGCGAAACTCAAAGACCCCGCGTACCGCGTAATCCTGACGGGTTTTCAGGGCAGAACGATCATCCTGATGTTCATTTCCGCGCACATCCAGCCGGCAACTGCCTCGTGCGCCAGCTTCAAGGGTATACTCATATTCTGAATCATTGATTTTGCGCGAAGAAATAGACAACACAACGCCATTCACACCTGCCCATGCGGCAGGGCTGCCGCCAGTGAGATTTTCGAAGGTAGAACGCGCATCTGCATGAACACGCCACCGGCCGATATAGCGGATTTCCCGGCGCGGAACTCCCAATGAGGTACGTCCCAGGAAACGCTCCCGACGGCAGATTTCCAGACAGGTAACCTGGATCTGCCGTGCTTCCAGCGTCACGCGATAAGTAAACGCATCTACTGCGATACTCCGACAAGCGATTTGGTAAAACTCATTGCCTGCCCAGTCCGCCGGCGAATTATTCTGATGCCCGGCAAGAAAGGCATCCAATTCCGTTGCGGAAACTTCATAGGTAATGGTTTTGACAATTGTATAATCACTGGTAGCGCGATATTCCACCGGCACGGCAATTCTCTGAGAAAAGGTGCGACACGTGATACGGTAAAGGTAAGTACCATCAAGATTCTGTTTTAATTCCGTTTCTGTACAGCGAAATGCTTTGCCAAAGGCCTCAACGATGCCTCCATTCACCGGTAAAGTCTCACCAATTGTTGATGAACTCAAACGATAACTGCGTTGAAACGTCTCTTCTCCAAAGCCATCAATCCGATAGACGGCATCGGCTGATTCTTGAGGTTCAACCTGTTCGAGAAGCGCTTCGTAATGAATCAGGAAAGACCGTTCCCCATCCGGGACACAGTCGATGGCAACGACCCGGGAAGATTCGACAGATTCGAACCCGCTACCGGAAGGTTTCCGCAATGGTTCGCCGATATCTCCCGCCCAACGAATCACCGCCAGGCGCAACTCCTCGGAAGACTCCGATTCCGCGTCAGCCCGCACACTTCGCAACAACCGTATGGTTCGATCGGCGTCAAGCCTGTAGCGAATGTTTTCAAGAAATTGTATTTTCATGACAAGCTCCTGCTTTTGAAAAGGTTATCCAAAGATGATTCTGTCAACAGAAATCGGCCAAACACTTGATAAGTAAAGAAAAAGAGTGTATTGTATTCGATGCCGCCGGAATCCTCTATCGGCAGAAAAAATTGAATATTTAATCTCACTACACTTACAATAAGGATCCTTCCCAATGGAAATCATTGATTCCGACTTTCTCGCCAGCCTGACAGCAAAGGCAGTCAGCTGTGAGCGAAAACGTACGAATTACAACTTTCATACTTCACCGGAAGAAGAAATTCACCGTCTGGTCATTGCCATTGAACCGGGCAGTTATATTCGCCCTCACCGTCACCAGACCGGAGACAAAAAAGAACTTCTGGTCGTTTTAAGCGGCAAATTACGTGTACTGACCTTTACTGAGGAGGGGGCAATAGCGAAAGCATTCACTGCCGGCCCGGGATGCGATGTCCTCGGTTATGAACTGGACAGCCAAACCTTCCACTCCTGTGTCGCACTTGAACACGGAACCACGTTTCTTGAAGTCAAAAAAGGCCCTTACCTCCCCATCGAAGGATCTGATGTGGCGGCATGGGCGCCGGCAGAAAAAACTCCGCTTGCTTCAGCGATGGTTCAGTGGTATTTAACGGCTCTTCCCGGCGAACGATTTAACGGCAAATAAACGCATGGAACCCATTCATTTTTTTCCCCGCTACAGTCGAAATGGGGCGTCAAGCCGTCTCCGGATTTATGATTACGCAGATTATTTGGAAGGGGCGGGATTGGCTACCGCAGTGCACCCTTTTTTTCCAGAAGAATATTTAACTCACCTTTATGCAACTGGCAGCAAATCCCATGGAGCCGCGATCAAAGCCTTGCTCAGGCGGCTGGAAACATTGCGCCCTCTTCCGGAAAAAGCAGTTCTGGAATATGAACTGCTTCCCTTTCTGCCATGGGAAGTTGAACGCTTTTACCTGAAAAAAGCGCGCTACCTGGTAACATTTGATGATGACGTCTGGGAAAAATACCGGAATATTCCTCTGCTTCGGCACAAATACGACCAATTGATTCGCAATGCCGCCGGGGCAATTGCTGCCAATGACATTCTCTTTGAACGGATCAAAAAAATCAATCCGAATACGATCCGGATTCCAACTGTTGTCAAACTGGGAAAATACGCGCAACATCCCCGGAAATTTGATCGTTTCACGGTCGTCTGGATCGGCACTCCGGTTACCTATAGTTATCTGGAGCAGGCAGCGCCGCAACTTCAAGCAATGGCAAAAGCAGTTGATTTTGAATTGCTGGTCATTGCCGAAACGTCTTTACGCGGCAGTGCGATCCCCGGAATATCTATGCGTTTCGTCGACTGGAACGAAACAACCGAAGGCTTGCTGCTCGAACAGTCTCACGTGGGGATCATGCCGCTGACAAACGACGCCTTCAGCCGGGGAAAATCGGCATTCAAGTTGATTCAGTACCAGGCGGCAGGCCTTCCCGCAATTGCGTCTCCGGTCGGTGAAAACAAAAACGTGATTGCCGATGGGATCAACGGGTTTCTGGCCAACACTCCAGCAGAGTGGGCCAATGCGCTTACCAGACTGGCGAACGACCGGAAGCTTTACCGGAAACTGGCTGCCAACGCGGAAAAACGCCGGTATGACTGGTCATTTGAAAAATATGCGCCGGTTTTCCGTGATTTTGCGGTGCAAGCTCTCCAACTGCATTGACAACCGCCTTATTGAACGGTAAATTATCAAACGTTTATATAACTTAACTCAATCAGGATAGTAGAAATGAAACCGATTCCGATGCACCTTGAATGCGTCTGCTGCCACAAGCAGTATGACTTGTCGAAAATCCGTTATAACTGCGACTGCGGCGGTACACTGGACGTTGTTCGCGACCTTACGCAAGTTGATGGTAACGAACTCAAATCCCTGTGGGAAAGCCGCTGGGGAGCGAAACGGGGGATCTACGCATCGGGAGTCTGGCGTTATAAGGAACTGATTTTCGATATTGACGATCAATATGTCGTTTCCCGTCAGGAAGGGAATACCCGCCTTTACCCTGCCGGATTGGCGGGAAAATATGCCGGGATGAAGAACTTCTATCTGAAACATGAAGGGGAAAATCCGACCGGCAGTTTCAAAGACCGCGGCATGACCTGCGGAACCACTGCGGCAAAGTATTACGGAGCAAAGACCGTTGCCTGCGCCAGTACAGGAAATACCAGTGCGAGCATGGCGAGCTTTGCCGCTGTTTCCGGGATGAAGTCGGTTATTTTTATCCCGGAAGGGAAAATTGCTTATGGGAAATTGGCGCAGGCGTTGGCCTATGGGGGCCGGACACTCCAGATCCGCGGCAACTTTGACGACGCGATGGAGCTGGTACAGAAGGTCTGCCACGAACTGAACATTTATCTTTTAAACTCGATTAACCCGTTCCGGATCGAAGGCCAGAAGGCAATCGGATTTGAAGTTCTGCAACAATTGGATTGGCAGGTTCCTGACTGGTTTGTCATTCCGGGCGGAAATCTGGGCAACAATACTGCGTTGAGCAAAGGATTGAAAGAGCTTTACGACCTCGGTATTATCAATAAAATTCCGCGCATTGCGGTCATTCAGGCTGCCGGCTCAGCACCATTAGCAAAAATGTGGAAGAATCATACACCATTTGAAGCGGTAAAGAATCCGGAAACAATTGCTACTGCAATCAAAATCGGCAATCCGGTTTCGTGGCAGAAATCCCTTCGCGGCCTTGAGTGGTGCAACGGCGTCGTTGAAGACGTGACCGAACAGGAAATCATGGATGCCAAAGCGATGGTTGACGCGGCTGGCATTGGTGCAGAACCGGCGAGTTGCTGTTCGGTTGCCGGCGCTAAAAAGTTGGTTGACGCTGGTGTGATCGACCCGGAGGCAACTGTTGTGGGGATTCTCACCGGCAATGTCTTGAAAGATCCGGATGCTGTTATCGGGTATCACAAAGACGAATTGCGCTCCATGGGCATTGTTGGAACTTATGCCAACCGGCCAACGGTAATTGATCCGACTGTCGAAGCAGTCAAAGAAGCGCTTCATAGCAACTAAAAAAGTTTTTTTGCGGGTTCTCAGCTTCAATCGGGAAACATAAATTGTTATCCTCCCGAGATACCACAGCCGACTCGACAAAACCTGATGCGGGAAAGAACATTTTTTTCAAGAGAGTGTCCATTCCCGCATCAATAGTTTCCATAGATGGGGAATCAAAAAATTCGGCCATTCGGAAATCTGCTCCTCTGCTCTCAACCGTTTTTTTGGGGGCACTTTCCTTCGCTACAGCCACTTGAACAGCAATTAACTCTCCCTGTAAGCATACAAAAAATCAGCCGCACCAACCTCCCACTTGCCGAAATACGAAAGGGATGCTATATTGAAACTCTGTTGGAATAAAATCCTGCTACCCGGAACAACAACAAGCCAAATATGCGCAAGGAGGAAGCGGAAACATGAATCTGCAATGCGTTTGCGATCACGATATTGCCATATTTTTCGAGACCGGGAAGAAAGTTTCTCCTGACTTTCAGCGCGTCTTTTTCCCGGAATTTCGACGTCATTACCGTTGTGGCGGGCTGACACGAATGGCAGGAAAATTCTGTTTACTGCGCCGGTTCAAACGCTCTGGACAACCAAATCAGTGCGAAATCATCCCAAAATCTGTCCTGTCCGGACGGTCATGAGGTACACCATGTCACAAGAACGCCCTCTTCTTGCTCTGGTTATTCCCTGTTACAATGAAGAAGCAATCCTGCTGAATTCGGCAAGACTTCTGCTTGCAAAGCTTCAAGATCTGACGGATCAAAACGCCATTGCGCAAGAGAGTTACCTGCTACTGGTAGACGATGGCTCAAAAGACCGGACCTGGTCTTTGATCCAGCAGCTGCATGAAGAAACCCCGGAACAGGTTTACGGGCTGAAACTTGCGGCCAATCGCGGCCATCAGAATGCCCTGCTTGCCGGGCTTCATTATGTACGCAAACGCTGTGATGCCGCAATTTCCATGGATGCCGATCTCCAGGATGACATTGATACAATTGATCGCTTTATTGAAGAATACGCAAAAGGGAATGACATTGTTTTTGGCGTGCGCAACGACCGTTCCAGTGACTCTTTTGCCAAGCGCACCTCAGCAGAACTCTTTTACAAACTGCTTGCGTTTCTGGGAGTCAATGTCATTTTTAACCACGCAGATTTTCGCTTGATGAGCCGCCGGACATTGAAAGCTCTGGCGAAATACGATGAAGTAAACTTATATCTCCGGGGAATTGTCAGCAATATGGGTTTCCCCTCAACGTCAGTTTACTATACGCGGCACAAAGCTGACCGGCCGACCCATTATTCACTACCGAAAATGCTCAATCTGGCATGGGATGGTATTACTTCCTTCAGCATTCGCCCGATTCGGCTGATTACTATCCTCGGCTTAATCACGATCTGCGTCTGCACTGGAATCGGCCTGTGGGCGCTGTTCTGTCATTTTACTGGGAAAACCATCCCCGGATGGTCTTCCCTGCTGCTGGTAATTCTGGCAGGAAACGGCTTGCAGTTTCTGGCAATCGGCTGTATTGGAGAATATACCGGGAAGACCTATCTGGAAACCAAACACCGTCCAAAATACCAGATCGACCACATCCTTGATCCTCGTCAAATGACATCGAAAAAGAAAAACCATAAGCTGTCAAAATCTCTTTGAGCCTTCATTCCGAAGCGTTTTCAACGTAATACGTTGAGTTCGACAAGCTCCAGGCAACAGTTTATATAAGTACAGAGGAGAAAAAAGCTCAAGCGTCTTCGGCTTCTTTCGCTGGCGGTAACTTGACCAACTGGATTTTGCGCCATGCTCCACTCTGCTTACGCCAGACAAGTAAAGCTGCGTCAATGACAACGTAAAAAGCCAACCCGCAAAGCCAGACCAGTCCCATTGAGGCCTTTACATGATAAATCAACCAGTAACACAGCGGTAACTGAATCAGATAACTGGTGCCAATTCCAAGAAACAACGGCACTTTAGTGTCTCCTGCTCCCCGTAAACTTCCCATCGTAATGAACCGCATACTGTCAAAAAAGTTACTGAATGCCTGAATACAGAGAATCGTACGGATCATCTGCGATACTTCTGCAATATCAATGGTATCGGTTTGATTTTTGCAGAAAAGATTGACGAGGATCTCCGGTGTAAACCAATAAGCCAGCGCCGTAATGGCAATGTAAATCCACAACAATAATAAAGCCCTGTATCCTACACCTTCGGCGACGCGGAGTTTTCGCCGTCCAATATATTTTCCGGTCACCACGCTGGTAGCATCCATCATTCCCAACAGCGGCATCAAGCCAATCATATTGATCGTCATGGCAATACTTGCTGCTGCCAGTTGCGCATCTCCGAGGGCGCCAATCATCATAATGACAACCGCGAAAGCACTGTTACGAATGCAGGTCTGCAACCCTGCTGGAGCACCGAAACGAAGTAATTTGGCGATTTTTTCCCATTGAAACCCTTTAAAATGCCGTGTCCGGTATTCATCCTGCGGGTAAAGCAGAAAAACACTGACCGAACAACAAAGTGAGAAAAGGGAAGCCAGGCTGGTTGCATACCCTGCTCCAACAATTCCCAGCTCCGGCAAACCGCATCGACCGAAAATCATCAAATAATTCAAAGGTACGCTAACCAGGCAGGCAGCAATTTTAATTGTTGCGACAATCCGGGTTTTTCCGCGGCCGGTAAAGAAGGCAAGAAATCCCGCTTCCATACATGCCATTCCGGCACTGGGAGTCAACGCAGAAAAGTAACTCCGTTCCAAATGACGGATTGACGGAGAAATATCGGATGATTCGATGATCCAGCTTCCCAGGAATGGCAGCAAAAACCCCAGGGTGATGGCAACAGCAATACCGAAATAAAACCCATTCCAGACGGCACGGACGCAATTTTCTTTTTCTCCCGCACCGTAATACTGGGAAATAATTGTGGCAGTAAAGTTGCTGGTTATCAGAAAAAAAGCCATGGCAGTAAAGAACAACTGCCCAGCGGGTACCGCGGCTGTCACCTCGCTGATGGAGTGATGGGATAAAAACATACGGTTGCATACCAGCATGATCGTATTGCTGGCATTCATAATCACCAATGGCCACGCTACCCGCCAGATTTCCTGATATCCGCCGGGACCGGTAAGCTGCCGCCTGGCAAAAAGAGCATCCAAGAGCTGCATATAATTACAATCCGATATTAATTCCGATTTTCTGCAGGAAAATCGCCAGAACGATAAAAGGTACGATAAACCGCAAAAGGATACTCCAGAGAGAAATCAATGTCAATCCCCGACCGGTGTTTGGAGCATGGTACATGGAATCGCCGTCAAGCCCGGACAAGAGTTCGAGCAAGTTACGATCTGCCCAGCCGTTTGCACCGCGGCGAAGTTCCCGTGCTGCAGCCCGGGTTGTCCAGACATATCCGACAAAAAGAGAAATCACGAGACCGGAAAGCGGCAAAATCCAGTTGGAAGAAATATAATCCAGTGTCTCAAACCAGCTTCCCATCACATGGTGTTCTCCGAAGCAATAGGCGATCATTGCTTTTACCTGCGGGATCTGATTCCAGCTGTCAATGCTGACTGAGGAAAGAATCCCCAGCAAAGCGATTGCGACGAAGCAAAAGAGAACCGCGGGAACTCGTTTCCATTTGAATTCATCGATCAGCAACGCGGTTCCGATTTCCAGCAGTGCGACCCCGCTGGTCAATGCGGCAATCGTCAACATTAAGAAAAAGAACCCTGCCCAGACATAGCCCAGCCCGCCGGGAAAGTTGTTAAATGTAGCCGGAAGCACTTGAAAAATGAGGCTTGGCCCGGCATCTTCTTTAAACCCCATAGCGAAAACGGCGGGAAAGATCGCCAACCCGGCAAGAACAGCAGCAAAAGTATCGAGGACGATTACCCAGAAAGAGGCAAAAAAGAGGTTTTTATCCCGCTGCATGTAACTGCCGTATGTAACGGTAATAGCCATTCCCAGACTGAGCGTAAAAAACGCATGCCCCAACGCTTCCAGGAGGCCTACGGCAGTCAGTTTGGAAAAATCGGGCTTTAGAAAAAAGGCCACGCCAGCCATACTCCCTTCAAGGGAAATGCTGCGAACGATCACAGCAAGCAGAAGAAAGAGCAACACCGGCATGAGAATTTTGTTGCATCGTTCGATTCCGCCGCGCACACCACCCAAAGTCACCAATCCGACAAGGGCCATAAAGAGCATTTGGAAAAGGATCATTTTGCCGGGACTTTCAATAAACGCCCCGAAAGCCGCTTCAGCTGAGGCCAGATCCGTATAGTTCAACTTGTTGCAGAACGCCAGGCCTGTATAAGCCAGAGCCCAGCCGCCGACGACAGCGTAGTAAGAAAAAATTGCCATTCCCACCAGAATGGATACCAGCCCGGCGACTCGAAACCCCCAGCGCAGAAATGCTCCTCCCATGAGGGCGCTGATTACGGCGAAACCATATTCACCGCGAAAAGCAATAAGAATGGAAAAAGCCAATAAACCAAACCCGAGAAAAGCAGCAAGTTTAGAACGGTCCGGTTGTAACGCACGAAACGCCCCTACTGGGTTTTTTCCAGTTTGGCGCCCCATTGCCATTTCGCTGAGCATAATCGGCATTCCGAGAAATAGAATACAGACAAGGTATACCAGAACAAAGGCGCCGCCGCCATTAACTCCGGTCACATACGGGAACTTCCAGATATTGCCAAGACCTATCGCCGCGCCGGCAGTCGCGAGAATAAATCCAATCATGCCGCCCCAGTGTTCACGTTTTTGAGCCATCTTCTCCCTCCTGAAATACCGCCCCTCCGGAATTTCCTGTATTTTCAAAGTTTCAAATTTTACCTGCCAAAAAAAATTCTTCTTCTCGGCAATGACCACGAACCGCTCAAATCAAAACAGTTTACAACTTTCTGCAAAAAAAGCCGACCGGGAAAATTCCATCCCGACCGGCATCAATGACGCTTAAGCCATTCAACAAGTTAATTCACGCCCGGTAAGGGTGCGATAGGCTTCAACATAAATCTTCGCCGTCTTTTCGACAACTTCAGCCGGAAGGTTTGGTCCCGGGGCAGTCTTGTTCCAGTCTAACGTTTCCAGATAATCACGAAGATACTGTTTATCCAGACTGACCGGGCTGCAACCAACCTGATATTGATCTGCCGGCCAGAAACGGCTGGAATCCGGAGTGAGAACTTCATCAGCAAGAGTCATAACGCCATTGACAAAGCCAAACTCAAATTTGGTATCGGCAACGATAATGCCGCGTTTTTCCGCATAATCGCGGGCGGTTTTGTACACATGCAATGACAATTTGCGCAACTGGGTCGCGGTTTCTTCGCCGACCAGCTCGATTGTCTGCGCAAAAGAAATCGTTTCGTCATGCTCGCCGAGCTCCGCTTTTGTCGAAGGCGTAAACAGCGGTTC
>CALGPR010000340.1 GCA_937960425.1 uncultured Lentisphaeria bacterium | reverse complement strand
TATTGGAACTGAGCAATGCGACCAAAAGGGAGAGAAAAATGTTTTCAAAAACTTCAGGAATGTTTTTTGTTGCCGGGCTTTCCATTTTAACAGCATTCCCGACATTGTTATATGCCGGGGCAACTTCAATTCCGGAATCAATATTGCCGGGGCGACCGAAAGCGTTGGTGATTATGCTTGACGGGGTGCGCGCGGATGTCCTTGATGATGCCGCCATGCCGAATCTTGCCGGGTTGCGTTCCGGTATCTGGCAATCCGGCTATCGCGGCGCGTATTCGGATTGCGCCCAACCCATTCAAGATGCTCAACCGAACAGCGCCCCGAACCACGTTGCTATTGCTACTGGTGTATCGGCGACAAAGAATCTGGTCTGGAATAATGGAGAGACCGGCAAAGGTGATTATGAAGCCTATCCACATGTACTTTCTTATCTTGAAGCGTTAAATCCTGATCTTTCCACTGTTTATCTTTATGTCTGGGGAGAATCCGGGCAGATTCGGTCAAAGGGAGATGTGCAGTATATCAATGTCGCAGATGAAGACATTGCGGCTGCCGCTGCCGAACAAATCCGTAGCGGTGCGGATGCTCTGTATGTTTACATTGATGCGCCGGATCATGGCGGCCATGGGGAAAATTTTTACCCTCATTCTCCGTTTTATCTCCGTCAAGTGGCCAATTGCGACCGGTGGATTGGGACAATGCTGGAAGCAATCAGCAGCCGTCCGGAGTTTGAGGAAGAAAACTGGCTGATTCTGGTTACTGCTGACCACGGCGGATATCACCGCAACCATGGAATGCGGGGTGGCCATGCTACAACAATTCCCATCATAATGGCGGGAAAAAGCATTCAAGAGGGAAAAATTGCCGGTGTGCCGGGCAATGTCGACGTACCGGTTACGATGCTTGACCATTTCGGGATCAATGTGGAAGACTATCAATTTGATGGCAAAGTACTTGGATTGGAAACTGTGCCTGCTGGTGACCAATCTCTGTCGGCAGAGCTGGCGGTTTACTTGCCGTTTGATGATGCGGAAGTCATCGATAGGGGCAGTAACACGGTTATGACGGTTTCCGGCGACGTCAGCAGTGGCGATGCGCTCGGAATTTTCGGAAATTCGGCAATGTTTACGGGAAATTCCGCTTTTATTACGCTGAACGGTACAGAAAAACTTGCTTTGAGGAATGGCAAGGAATTTACTGCGGCAATGTGGGTGAAGACAACGGCAGAGCAAAGTGGCGATGCTCCTGTATTGAGTAATAAAGATTGGCGTGACGGAACGACTCCGGGCTTTGTGATTTCTTCTAATACTGTTGTAGATGGGACTGGGCCGGGCTATGCTTTTAATGTGAAACGGAACGACGATCGCAAACGTACAGATCTGGGCGCTTTTGATACTGTGCAGGGAGAATGGACTTTTCTTGCCGTCAGTGTAGATGCCAATGGGGCGGTTTATTTTGCTGAAGGGCGTCCGGATGGCCGGTTCTATTTCCTCGCTGATGACGCTGCTTCGATGGTTGTGGCTAACGGTGTGCCCTGGCGGATTGGACAGGATGGAACCGGGAAATATCCCTGTTCATTTAATGGGCAGATTGACGATTTCGCGGTATGGACACGAGGGCTTTCTATAGAAGAACTTCGTCGGATTTATGAAGCTGGACGCAAAGGCGTCTCTCTGGGGGATATGCTTGAGCAGTGACTGTGAAGGAATCTCGACAGGGAATAAATTTTATGAGTAAAAGGATGAGATACGATGAATTATCGCGATTATTACAACATTACACCTCTAATCGTGCGTGCTGACAGCCGGGAGACGATTACCATTTCTCCGCGTTTTCCCCATGCAGACTTGCGGCGCTTGAAATTTGTTCGGGTCGAATATATTCGCGTCGACGGTGTTTTTGAAGATGGCAAAACCATTAATGGCTGGAATGGATATCAAACCATAGACCATACGCTTGCGGAAGATGGAACGCTGCAATTTACGTTGTTGTTCCGAGGCGAAATTGAGCATAGCTTCCGGATCATCGGAAAAAACTATGAAGGCGAAGATATTCCTATTTTTACTTTTGCCATTTATTCACTGAAGGAAGATTTATTCAATTTGCGCCCATATAAAGGAGATTTTCATTTGCATACGATCAATTCTGATGGTGCGCAGACTCCCGAGTATATGGCTGCCTCGAGCCGCAAGATCGGGATGGATTTTATTGCAATTACCGATCATCGCAAATATGAACCGAGTTTGACGGCAGTGGCTTTTCAGCAGCGGTTGTCAACGTCGTTCCGCTGTTATCCGGGTGAAGAGGTACATGCTCCGGATAATGCGGTGCACATCGTAAATTTTGGCGGCAGTTTCAGTGTGAATAAAATCTTTCAGGAAGATGAAGCCCGGTATCGCAGGGAAGTTGCTGAATATGCTGAAAACGTCCCGGAAACAGCGTTCCCGGAGAGTCGTTTTCAAGTCGCGGCAAGTGAGTGGGTTTTCGATTTAATCCGCAAAGGCGGCGGTATTGCACTCTACTGCCACCCTTACTGGAAACCTCACAATCGGTATTATATTTTGGATGAAGTCAATGAAGTACTCCTGAAGCGCCGGAATTTTGATGCAATAGAAGTCTTCGGCGGGTATGATCTGCATGAATTGGAATCCAACCAGCTGGAAGTAGTACGATACTATCAGTCGCGGGTAGAAGGCGTTGCTGCTCCTGCCGTTGGGGTCAGTGATTCACACAGCGCGGATAACGGTTCCCTTTTCGGCTGGTTCTATACCATTGTTTTTGCGGATCAGTTTGATTTTTCGTCAATTGCTCAGGCCATCCGCGCAAATCGCTGTGTGGCTGTTGAGGCGGTCAAAGGAGAATTTCCAAGAATCGTCGGTGATTTCCGCCTGGTCAAGTATGCGTATTTCCTGCTGCGGGAATTTTATCCCATTCATGACCGTCTCTGCGCAAAAGAGGGGGAATTGATGTTGGAAGTTGTGGAAAAAGACTCAAGTGCAGCAGAACGGCTGGCAATGATTTCCCACCGGATTGGAGATTTTGTGACGTCGGCATGGGCGAAGTAACTGGTACTGCTCAATGGGAATGCGGGAAGGCAAAATGCAATAAAATGAATTTGCCTTCCCGCATTTTTTTGTGAATATCTTTTCTGCCCAGTTTTTTTCAATTATTCTGTGCGAATCGTAAAGGTTTCGAGTTTGTCTGCATCAAGCAGTTCCTTACAGTTGCCGTCAACTGTGATCTCAAACGCATCAAAAACGGTGCCTTCTTCGTCATAACTGCGGACCGTAATGGTTTCCGGTGTGACTTTCATTACCATGCCGGTAACATCTACTCCGCCATAACCGGGCCCGTCATTGGCAGCAATGGTAAAGTTCCAGTCTTTGCCGCTTAAGCGAGTACAGGATTTGTTATCATCGTCGGCATGATAGGTTACAACGGTATCACTTCCCGCAGTTCCGCGGATATAGACATGTTCGTGTCCTGCAAGCCAGAGATGAATGCAATTTTCTGCATCAGTGCCGTTCAGCAGGTCTTTTACCAGCTCCTGCATTCTTTCCGTTTGAAATTCCCGGGCTTGTGCATAAGGGCCGGAGTGGGCTAAAACAACGCGGAATTTTGCATTTTTGAATTTGTCGCTTTGGACAAAATCCTCAAGCCATTGCCGCTGTTCTGCCCGAAACTGTTCAGAAGCATTGAAATCGGTATACCAGTGCCCGGGAGTGCGGTCGAGTTTATCTTCTCCGCAATCCAGCACAATGTACAGTACTTCGCCCAGTTGGAAACTGTAATACGTTTTGCCTGTCGGCGAAGCAAAAGCTTCCGGCCACCGGAAACATTCATTGCCACGCCATTCGTGATTGCCGCGAATCAGAGAGATGGGACGGTAAGAAGCTTTATGATCGCGCACCAGAGGGTCGATATACCCTTGCAACGCTTCGGTTTCAAAATCATTTAAGACATCGGCAAGATCCCCGATCAGAAAGAGATAATCGCTTGCTTCTGCATTCTCTTTGCTCAGCAAATTATTAAGGACTTCCGCCCGTCGTTCATTCGGGAATTGCAGATCCGATGTGATGAAAACCTGGTAGGAATCTGGATTTTCCGGGAGCGTTTTGAAGGAATATGTTTCCTCAAGAGTCTTTTCTTCCAGAGACCATGGCTCAAAGACTATCAGTTTATATTCGTATTCGCTGCCGGGGGCAAGATTGATCAGGTTGATGACATGGTCGCCTGAGCGATCAAATTTTCTGCCATGGCGAATATCATAATATTTTGTCCATTCTTCTGTACCTTTTTTCCGAAGTTCAATTCCACCTCCTGTCGGAGTGTCTGTGGTGAACCCGATAGAGAGAGAGTCGGAATCCGGATTGAAGAGCCAGGGGCCGTGGGTTACTTCCCCGGCATGGAGGCTGGTGAATGCCATTGCCACAGCAATACAGGAAATTGTGAAATGTTTCATAAACGGTTGTCCTTCTTAAGTTTTGATTGAAAATACTTCTACTTCCACTGCCATTTTTTAACGATACAAGTAACGTTCCCGGTTGTAGTGTCCTTTGAGTCAGATACATCCTGTGCGGCAGAGAGAAAGGCGAAAATACCGTTTCAGACATATCTTCGCATCTCAGCACTCTACCCAATTCGGAGGAGCATGACAGACTCACTCAGTGCAATAAGGCTTCATGGCGGCGGATGCAGTCATCTTCCCAATCAATATTAAAATGCAGAAAACTGCGATTGCGATTCAGTGCATCAATCCATGCGTCCAGATACATGTCAATTTTGTCATGGACAAAGCAACGTGTGTTCCGGTGCGTATGAACCCAGCTGCGGAACTCTTCGATGTCATTTACCGTGCAGGTATGGGAAGTATGGTAGGAATCGAAAAGTTTTTTGAACCGGAGAACATAGTCAAACAGAATCACAAGTTCCCGACGATGCGGATCAGTTGGGGCCTTTGCAGCCAGTAATTCTGCCTTGGCCTTCAGTTCTTCAAATTCAGCTTGGGTTGTCCTGCGGAAAAGCGAATAAGGATAGGGAATATGACATTTCCCCATTTTCGTCATGACGTTGCGCACAGCACGGTAAAAGTTACGAGCCTCATCGGCTTCTGTCCCGTAAAGTTTGTCAAACACCGTGTCGATGGCTTCTGGTCTTTCTCCGTAGGCGGCTTTGGCCATGAAAAGGAAATTTAATCCATAACTTGTCCAGTGAGGCGGATGGAATTGGGTCAAAATACCATCTACTCCTTTTGCCGCGTAAAACGATAGCTCTTCGAACATCAAATCAAAGTGGATCATTGGCAGGGAAAGGTACAAATTTACACCCATGAAGTATTCATAAATGTTGATCTCTCCCCCGGTTTTAACAGCGAGCCATTGATTTAAGTCTTGCAGATATCGGCTGTTGATCGGGCATTCGGAATCAAAGATTGCGTGGTTGATACACCGCCAGTACGGAGCAAAGTGCACTGCCATACCAGATTCCAGCTGAAAACCAGGAGCAGGTGCAGAATAGTTGACGTAAGCACAGAAGGTAATCGTTACATTCGGCAATTCTTTGTGAAATTCCCGCACCACATATTGGATCAGGTCATGATAAATCCGGTCCGCTTTATAGACATGATCGGAAACGCTGTAGAGTTCCCCTTTGGCGTTGACATCATAAAACCGGGAACAATTTTCGCATTCACACCAGCCGAATCCGTCGTTGGGAATCAGAGAAATTGTGTGCAATTCCGGATGTTGGCGGCAATAGGCAATCATGTTTTTTACGATTTCAGCCCGCAGCTGAGGATTGGTCGTACAGAGTTGTTTCGACAACAGGAGTGCATCTTCTCCAGGTTCCAGTTTGACCCGTTTCCCATTGATCAGCGCAAAAAATTCTGGATGACTGTCCATGTATTTGGCAAAGGGAATCCAGTAGTCAAAGTTGTGGTGCCCGCTTTCAATTTCAATTCCGCGAATCGCAAAGTATTCCCGATCTTCTGCCGGAAGCTGATCGTAATACTTCATCCAGGTCAAAAGATAATTGAGCCGGTTTTTTGCCATGTAATCTGCGAGGGCTCGTGATTCGTTGTTGAAATCAAATTCCTGAATGAATCCTCGTCGCTTCAGAAGCGGACGCCGTTTGGCAAAAAGCGCACCTTCGCGGAGTGAAAATACACCGGTCGGGGCATGACGTTCTTCGTCAAAGAGCGCAAAGGTATACCCCATTGCCACTTCAGCAAACTCATAAACGGCATAAAGAATTTCCACTTCTGTCGGCGCCGTAAAGAGGAGTGTTTTGCCTTCGACAGAACAGGAATAGCCTTCAAAGAAATCAGCAACCTGAAAAAGGCAGGTCATCCCGGATTCTTCATTAGATCCAGTACGTTTTTGAACTAAACGATTTAATTCCGTTGCTGCCAGACGGAGGGTCGGATGGGCTGTTGTTTCCTGGAATGTAAAGATCCCGTTGCACAAAATTGTCATTTTGAGTCATCCTCAGCTTTTTTTTCTGCCAACAGTTTTTCGATTGCTTCGGCGGCTTGTTCACGGGCGCGGGCGATGACATCATAATCTTCCGTATAAGTTGCCCAGTAATTGTCGTGAAGCTCTACCAGTTCATCTGGAATCTCAAGAGCAGCGGAGTCTCCGTTGGAAAGTTCTTTGAGCAGTGCCAGGTATTCATAATCTTCAATTCCGTCGCGAATATTCTGCAAGCGTATCGAAGAGTTGAATTTGCCATCTTTGCGCAAATAAATCAAATGTCCACAGCCGTTGCGCCCGTAGTTTTCGTTAGTGACTGCTTTATAAAATGGCGCGGCGTATTCGATTCCGTCGGGTTCATGAGCCGCATCAAGATTGGTTCCCGGCCATGGCCGGCTGGTGCAGTAATAGCCAATTCCGGTGGATTCTTCTTTGAACGCCATCCAGGAACAGATGCGGGAGGCAGTCCCCGGCAGATCCAGCATGAAGGAAGGATTTTCGTAGGCCCAGTAAAATGCGGTTTCTTTGCCGGCATCCCGGATATCCTGTGTTTTTTCTTTTTGCGTGGCCACCAGATAATGAATATCCATCAGTTCATTATCGATCGGCATTCTTGGCCCGCAATTGACCAGCTTGACGTCCGGAAGTGCTTCTTTCAGGCGTTTACAGAGCTTACTGATTTCGACCAGTCGGCGTTTCTGTCGTTCTTCGTCCTGAAACATGACTTCGTCGCAAATATAGATGGTTGCCATATCAATGACATTGCGCTTCCGCAGTTCCGCGATAGTCGGTTCAAGGTTTTTTAACATCGTATTGATGAACTCGTCTGAATAATAATCCGGGTCCGGGGCATTGAAGTCGTAGGTATAGTAGATGTTAATATTGTTTAAGCCCTTTTCCAGACAATAATCGAGGTCATCAATATGAGGAACCAGATTTTGCGGGGTAGTTGCCGAGCCATACATGGTATTCGGGTTCAGACGATGTTCAAAATAAAAGTCGTAGAGTTCCCGTCGCGCTTCCGGTGTATTAGTGGTCTGGCGGAGATCAAAAAAGGTACGGAGTTTTCCGCGGACAGGCAAGGAAAAGTTCCGGACTTTTACGGTATAGTGAAAGGTCTGAGCCGCGGCATTATCTGCTGCAACAGTGATGGTACCGTTGTAGATGCCTGGCTTCTGCCCTTCGGGGGCAAAAATAGTAATCCAGTAGGGCTCGAAGACCCCGTCAAGGGTCAGGGGCCGGAGTTGCATCAGAGGATCCGGGAAAAATCCTGTACGCAAGCCGAAATAGAAGACCTCTTCGACTTCAATGTATCCGACGGCGTTGATTTGGATATTTTCCGGGGCAATTACGGTATTGGGATCATTTTCGAGTTGCAATGGCCCGGCAGTGACGGAGACGTTTTCCAGTTTTTTTGCCGGCAGGACTGCCAGCTGGAAACTTTCTCTTTCATTTCCGGCAACTGCGACATCCCAGCTTTTTTTGCCGGCGAAGATATCATCGCGAAATAGTTGTAAAGTTGGCGGCGCCGCCCGAAGGATAAAGTCGGTAACGGGGTTATTATCCGTTTCTGCGGCCTGAAGCATTTTGACCAGCGCAGAAACTTCAGCAGATTTGCGCAAGGCTGTACGGAGTTCTTCCGGGTTTTTCAGTTGTTCTTTCAAGGTTTTGGCATAGTCATGGAAGTATGGAGATGCTTGAACCACGGAGAGTTTTTGTTCTGCCTCTGCGATGTTTTCTTTTTCGGCAGCAGCATTTTCGGCTGCGATTTCTTCTGCTGTAACCAGGCGGATGTCGGACACATACAAGGTCGTTTGTGGGGTTCCCCAGAAAAAGTTGATGCCGGTAATATTCTTGAGATCGGTTCCAGGCATTTTGTTCAACTCCAAGCGGAAAGTACGGGTTTCCCCGGGCGGCAGGTGAACCAGACAGAAAGGCATCGTATTTAACCCTTCGTTGGTGTGTTCTCCATTCCCGTCAACCAGGCGGATAACGCGATAGCCCAGATTTTCCGGATCCGGATTGGAAACGGTCATACGCAACTCTGCAAAGTTGCTCCAGTCTGTTATCGGTGTCTTGAAATAAATCCGATTACCGCCCTCCGGAAAATAGAGTTTCATGGCGTAGTCCCCTGCGTTGGGGATGCCGGTAACCAGAGAAGGCACATTCCCACCATCTCCATGCCAGCGTTCCATTTCACTTTCTTTGGAAAAATCAGAAAGAATTTCCGCTCCTGCAGCGGTTAACCCAGCACAAAAAAGTGCCATGCCGAACCATAATGAATTTTTCACTGTCTTCTCTCCCGGGTGATTGATACACAAGCTACAAGAAAATGATATTTCCTTCGTATCAAACTTGCGTTATTGTGAATTTTTCTACAATACAACGGCTATTTCAGGAAATCAAGAGTTTCCCGGGAAATTGGGAAAGGACTTTATTTCAACCGATAAAATTTCGGAGGGGCAATGCGGGCATAATAAGGAAAACGTTTTTTGATTTCCGGGGAAATGTCTTCCGGAATATAGAGAAAACGCTTGTAAAGCCACAGATACTGCTCCGGATAACGACGGATATATTGAACAGAAATATCCATCAGTTCCTGGATGATTTCTTCATCATCTTTGTATTCTTCCAGATCCCGTGACAACCAGCGGGCGTGAGCATAGACGATGCCGTCTTCATGCCGAACACTGGTACCGTAAACAATAACGGCGGGAATATGGTTGGTACGGCAATAGCGCAACAATGTAGCGGGAGCTTTACTGCTCGGGACTGGCATATTGAAAAAGTTGACAAAGACTCCACCATCGCGAAGCCGGGTATTCTGATCGATCAGCGTCCCAATTCCCAGGCCCTGATGAAGGGCTTTTACTGCAGAACGGATCGCACCTTTACTGAAAATGATTTTCAATCCGTGCTCCTTTTCCCGGTTCCCGTGGTTGAGCAGATTATTCAGGTAGGGGTTGCGAAGTGGTTTGGCAATTGCTGCCATCTGCACCCCGGCATAATAAGGGGCCATCAGGCCAGATGCTTCCCAGCTCCCCAAATGGGGGTTGACAAAGATAATCCGTTCCCCGTTGGCAACATGCGCTTTCAGTTTTGCGGTAATTTCTTCTGGAAGGTGGAGCCAGTGCTCAATTCGGTGTCGGTTTCCAGTCAGCCAAATGAATTCCATCAAATTGAATATCGTATTTTCCATACTGGCCCGACCGATGCGGATGCGTTCCTGTTCCGACAATTCCGGCATTGCGCACTGAATGTTTGCCAGAATCAATTTGTGTCCGGGGCGATAAAGGGCAAACGCGAGCTTTCCAAAAAATTTGGCAATCACCTTTACTCCGCAATGCGGCAGAAGTCGGATAATCCCGTACAGAAACACGATCAGAGCGTATTCAAGAGCAAAACGCAGACGCAACAGAAGTGATGGGTTCCTGGAACTCATAGCAATTTCCTTCTCCGTCGCGGAGGCGGATTGAAGGAAACATTGAGTTCTTCATCCAGTTGAACGCCGTTGGCAAAAAGAACGTTTTTAAACGAAGAGGCCGCGACGTTGAGTGCCAGTCTTCGGCGGCCTTCTTCGTCGCAGTCTTGCAATTCTGCCAATTTGACAACTTCAACGCTGCGGTCGGGGTAGACGTACAAAAGTCCCCAGCCTTCGGCGACTTCTTCGCGAGAAAGTTCTCCTGCCGGTACGGCGATATAGAGGTAATCTGCCGCACGTGCCTGGCGAATGGATTCTACTCTGCTGCCTTTGTAAACCGCGTGATGCAGTTTTTCGATTCTATGGAGGAGTTTATGGTATTCTGCATTGGTACTGCGGGAGAAGTCGTAAGTCTGAAATTCTTCAAAGAGGTCGTCTCCAGCTTTGAGATCCGGTTCGTTGGCAATGATTTCCTGCTCCATTCGCGCACGGTCTGCTTTGAGGGCAATCAATTCCTTCAGCAACGCTGCCCGTTCTGCGCAGGCAGGAAAACAATGTTCACGCCGGTCGCAGATGTCTACGGCTACAACTTTTACCACTTTTGCAGTTTTATTCTGCTGTTCAAACCAGCAAGCCGCCATGCTGACTTGAAATTTACGGAAACGGGTAGGCACGCGCAGTCCTACCGCTGTCGGCAGCTGTTTGGCAAGGAACCCCAATACTGCCTGGCGCAAAATTAAGGGAGAAATTTCGGATTTTTTTTCACTGTTATCCGGGCGGTCAGAACGGGGCACTGCCGGGGTTTCCGGCGCGGAAAATGTTTTCAGTGGTGGTTCTGATATTTTTTCATCAGCAACCGGAAGTGCGAAAATCCTTCAACATGCTGTTCGCCTTCATCAAACCAAGGCTCGCTGATGGAGTTTTCTTCCTCATCTTCTTCCGGAAAATTCTCAATCAAACCGGCGTCTTCCCGGGGCGAAGAGAAGAGTTCTGACGCGAGTATTGTTTCGGCCTGTTCGGCATCCCATGGCGGAACAATCGGAGTATCAATTTCAGTCGCGGCAGCGGCAATGGCGACAGAAGCATTTTCCCCGGCAGCATCAGGCAAAATGCTTGCACTTGCATTGCCATTGCCCCCTTCTTCTGCCGGGCAATCAAAAGTGTCTGCTTGTTCTGAATGAGATTCGCTTCCTGCTGTTTCCGGTTCGTCAGAGGCTAAAAAATCAAATAAAAGTTGTTCGTCGTCCATAAAATCTATGCTATTAAAATCGTTACTTTGGCATGTGGGGGATTCCCCGGCACCGAATGGTAACCTATTCATTGAATTGCAGCTCATGCAACCTGGTTCTTCCCGTTTATCATTACGTAGAAGGAAAATCGGATTTTTTTGTTTTGCACTGTAAAAGTTGCTGCTTTATACTTTACACCGGAGGAAGAAAGGTTGCAACCCGGTAATTGGCGAATATTATCAGGAAAAAAGTTGGCTATCTTGAAATTTCAAAATTCCTCAACCAGTTTTTTCCACCCGTCGGCAGAAGCTCCTTTCAATCGCTCTAATACGGTATTTCCTTTACCCCAGAGAAGATTTGCCGATTCGATAGCACATCCGTTGGAAAAACGAAAGCCGGGTTTTTCGAGAGCATAGCGAAGGATTTCTCCAAACAGTTTGCGGCGCAGAGCTTCCCCGCCCTCAAATGGCGAGCCCGCGTGATTGAGTTCATGCAGAATTTCCGGATGGCGGAAAAAACCGCGCCCGATCATGACTCCGGCAAGGCCACATGTAGCGGCAAGTTTTCGTGCTTCCTGTGTCGAAAGTATATCGCCATTGCCGACCACAGGCACTGGTGCAGCCAGTTCCGCGGCCCGTTTAAGCCTGTATTCCCGATTTGGGGCAGGGCGGTACTGTTCGCAAACGGTTCGGAAGTGAACGGTCAGATGCGAAAGAACGCAGCTCTGAGCAAGGGCAGGGAGTAAATATTCCTGTTCTTCCGGAGAAGCAAAACCAATGCGGGTTTTTAT
>CALGPR010000339.1 GCA_937960425.1 uncultured Lentisphaeria bacterium | reverse complement strand
CATTGCCGCATTTGAGAAAGTCTGGCTGTTAACCCATTTCAATCATCCGAGGGAAGTGACGGCGGAATCTGAGCGGGTTTGCCGGGCTTTTGTCCGACGCGGCGTACCGGTTCTGAATCAGACGGTATTGATGCGCCGAATCAACGATAAGCCGGAAATTTTAGAGGAATTATCACGCCGTTTGCTGGCAATTAAAGTAAAGCCTCATTACCTGTTTCACGTTGATCCCGTTCGAGGCGTGCGGCATTACGCAACAGGGATAGAAGCAGGTTTGGAAACGCTCCGTTACTTTCGCTCCCGCCTGTCATCTCTTGGCGTGCCGACCTTTGCGATTGATTTGCCTGAAGGAGGAGGCAAGGTCGCCTTGCAGCCGGAATATGGCAAAGGAATGTGTTTCCCTTCTATTCAAAACCCTGAACATCTGATTGATTATCCCGACGGAAGACTGAGTAAAAATACTGAAAAATAGAAACCGTCACTTGTATAATCTTTGAAATGGAATATATTACATCTTCCGAACGCATCTGACAATTGTGTTGCGTTCCCAAAGAATCGGAAGTAGCAGTGCTTGGCAATGTCGATTGGCCCTGTGCGTACTGTGAACCGGTTGAGAAACAAATCGTTTCAAACAAAAGGATAGAAAATGGCTGTAAAAATTCGGTTGAAAAGAACCGGAACTCGGAATCGGAGCTGCTTCCGTGTTGTTGTAATGGATGTCCGTAGCTCCCGCGATGGCAAAGCAATCGAAGAACTTGGTTTCTACGATCCGCACAGCAAAGAGGAAAAAATTAGTGTAGAACGTGCTGACTATTGGCTTGGCGTCGGTGCCGCAATCAGCGAAACAGCTAAAGCTGTTTATGATCGTGCAAAAGCCGGTACCAGTTTGAAAGACAAAGTCCGCGTTCAGAAGCCTTCCAAGAAAGCACAGGCCAAAGCTGCTGCTGAAGCTGAAGCCAAGGCAAAAGCCGAAGCTGAAGCTGCCGCTGCTGCTGAAGCTTCCGCAGAAGCACCTGCTGAAGCATAAGATGGGAATCGTTGATTCTCGTCAAACGATATAAGGGCAGGATAAAGTGCTGAAGAAGATTTTTGAGTTTTTCACCGGCAAAAGTGTTGCGATGGCTCCATGCAGCTGCAGCAGTAATTCCGGGGTGACCGAGTTAGAACACTTCGTAGATTATGTTGTCCGTTCTCTGGTCGATAACCCGGATGATGTGCGCGTCACTTCCGAAGATGGTGAAGAAACTTGTATTATTAAAATTGACTGTAAGAAAGAAGATATCGGCAAGATCGTCGGCCGTCGCGGCAAGACGATTATGGCAATCCGTTCTCTGGTGAGCGGTGCTGCCGGACGTCTTCAGAAGAAAGTGACAGTCGAGGTTGTTGACTGAAATTGCATATCGATGTGGTGACACTTTTCCCGGAAATATACCCCGGACCGTTAGGTAGCAGCATTGTCGGCCGCGCTATTCGCAATGGTTATTTGGAAATCAATGCGGTGAATTTGCGCAATTTTGCGCATGATGAGCGCGGGACGGTCGACGATAAACCTTATGGTGGTGGGGTCGGAATGTTGATGAAAGTGGAACCGATTTTCGAGTGCATTGACGCACTGCGTAAACCGGAAACTCTGGTTGTGATGACATCGCCGCGTGGAGAACGGTTTACTCAGAAAATGGCAGCTGAATTGGCTCAGGTCAGCCATCTTGTGATTCTTTGTGGTCACTACGAAGGTGTGGATGAGCGGGTTCGGCTCGGTGGCGCGATTGACCGCGAAGTTTCAATCGGCGATTATGTGTTGACCAGTGGAAATCTGGCGGCAATGGTGATTGTCGATGCTGTATCGCGGTTGATTCCCGGTGTTCTGGGCAAAGATGAATCGAGTATCGAAGAGTCTTTCAGTGAGCCGTTGCTGGAATATCCTCAGTATACGCGGCCGCCGGAATATCGCGGTATGGGGGTTCCGGAAATACTGCTTTCTGGCGACCATGGGAAAATCGCAACCTGGCGCAGGCTGGAGGCAGAACGCCTGACAGCAGAGAAACGGCCGGATCTTTTTGATAAGTATTTAGAAAGCAAGACTCGGCACGATCAAGAATGATTTCAGGGACAACCGCCTGAAGTTGAAAGAAATTAATACTTGGAGGCAAGTTAAAATGAATATTTTAGATAAGATTCGCAACGAGAATCTGAAGACGGATATTGCTGCGTTTAACGTAGGCGATACGATTAAGGTTTTTGTCAAGATTGTTGAAGGGCAGACGGAACGTATTCAGGTTTTTACTGGTACAGTTATTGCTCGTCGTGGCAGTGGTATTGAGTCCACATTCACTGTCCGCCGTGTTGTTTCCGGGCAGGGCGTTGAGCGTGTATTCCCACTTTACAGTCCCCGCATTGACCATATCGAAGTGGTTCGCCAAGGCAAAGTTCGCCGTGCGAAACTCTTTTACCTCCGTGACAAAATCGGCAAAGCCGCTCGCGTCAAAGAATTGCGTATCCGCTAATCACTCTGCCTGTTTCCGGCAGGGACAAGCCGCGTGAAAAAATTCGCGCGGCTGGTTTGCCTTGATGGAATGAGTAAGTTTAAGGATACATCAAAGCTCCTCTGCCTTGAGAAAAAACACTGGGCGGAGGGGTTTTTATTTATAGCCGGAGTTGATGAAGTTGGCCGCGGGCCTCTGGCGGGGCCTGTTGTCGCTGCGGCCGTGGTGTTGCCACGGGATGTTGAATTGCCTCCGGTCTTTGATTCCAAGCAATTGACGGCGGCTCAACGTGAAGAGTTAGCTGTCGCGTTGCGGAATCTTGATGGTATCGATTATGGTATTGCGGAAGTCGGTGTTGAAATAATTGATTCCATCAATATTCTGCAAGCAACGCATCTGGCGATGCGTTTGGCAGTGGAAAAATTGAAAAACGTGGATTATATTCTGGTGGATGGGCGTCCGGTTAGAGGGTTTTCCTGTCCATCCGAAGCTGTTGTAAAGGGAGATGCCAAGTCGGCCTCCATTGCGGCGGCAAGTATTTTGGCAAAAGTTTACCGTGATGCATTGATGGATGAATATGCCAGGGTATATCCGGAATATGGATTTGAACATCATAAAGGATATGGAACGGCAGAACATCTGGCTGCGTTGGCGGCACATGGGGTAACGCCGATACATCGGCGGACATTTGCTCCGGTTCGGGATATATTAAACCCTCCACCGGAACAGATGGAGTTGTTTTAAGGCAATGGAATTATGAAAAAGAATGAAATGGAATGGAATCGGACCCGCGCTACCAGCGCGGCTCAGACCCGAAAATAAAGCGTTTTCAAATGGAAAGAAGAACCGAAACTATTGTTCTTCTTCTGGCGGTAGTGGTATTGCAATGCCACTACCGTAGATCGTCATTTCATTAACACATTGAAACAGAGATTTTGGAGCATAAAATAATGAGTAAGTATCCTTTGCAGACAATCCGTCACAGTGCTGCCCATGTGATGGCAGCAGCAGTAAAAGAGCTGTATGGCAATGTAAAATTTGACATTGGCCCTGGAACTGCTGACGGTTTTTATTACGATTTCGATATGGAACATCGCCTGGTGCCGGAAGACTTGGAAGCGATCGAAAAAGCGATGCACTCAATCATCAACCGCAAATTGCCTTTTGAATTGATTGAGATGACGCGTGCAGAAGCTGAAAAGTTTTTGAGCGAGCAGAACCAGACCTATAAGTTGCAGCGTCTTGCCGATATTCCTGAAGGGGAAAAAATTACATTTTACCGTTGCGGCGACTACTATGATTTGTGTCGTGGCCCTCATGTCGCCAATACCGGGGAAGTCGGTGCGGTAAAATTAATGTCTATTGCAGGATCTTATTTCCGCGGGGATGAAAAAAATCCGATGTTACAGCGGATTTATGGAACCGCATTTCCGGATAAAAATGAACTTCATGCTTATTTGAAACAGCTGGAAGAGGCAAAAAAGCGTGACCATCGCAAATTGGGCAAAGAGCTGGATCTTTTCAGTTTTTCTGAAAATGTCGGCCCCGGGCTGGTGTTGTGGCATCCCAAGGGGGCATTTGTCCGTAATGCTTTTGAAACCTACTGGCGTGCAGAGCATTACAAAAATGGTTACGAATTGTTGTATACACCGCACATCGGACGAGCAGAACTGTGGAAAACCAGTGGACATCTGGATTTTTATAAAGATGCGATGTATTCTCCGATGATGATTGATGAGCAGGAATTTTACTGTAAGCCGATGAATTGTCCGTTCCATATTGAAATTTACAAGAGTCGCTTGCGTTCCTATCGTGAATTACCCTGCCGTTGGGCAGAACTCGGTACAGTGTATCGTTATGAAAAGTCTGGCGTTTTGCACGGATTGCTTCGCGTCCGCGGTTTCACTCAGGACGATGCACACATTATTTGTACACCGGAACAGATTGAAGACGAAATTGCGGAAGTCCTGCGTTTCAGCCTGAGCATCTGGAAGGCCTTCGGGTTTACGGAGATTAAACCGTATCTGGCAACACGTCCTGCGAAGGCAGTGGGTGATCCGGAACGTTGGGAAAAAGCTTTGTTATCTTTACAGAAAGCAGTGGAAAAAGCCGGACTCGAATGTGAAGTAGACGAAGGCGGCGGTGCATTCTATGGACCGAAAATTGACTTAAAGGTTAAGGATGCAATCGGCCGGGAATGGCAGACTTCCACGATTCAGTTTGACTTTAACCTGCCCGAACGTTTCGATATGACTTATATTGGCGAAGACGGCAAAAAGCACCGTCCCTATATGGTGCACCGTGCGCTCTTTGGTTCGATTGAACGGTTCTTTGGAATTCTTGTAGAACAGTTTGCCGGGGCATTCCCGCTGTGGCTTGCGCCGATTCAGGCACGGATCCTGCCGATCGCTGAAGGACAGTATGACGCGGCCTGGGCTGCCTGCAAAGAGTTGAAGAAACTTGGCTTCCGTGTTGAAGTCGATGATCGTGCGATGAGCCTCGGCGGACGTATTAAGGATGCCCGGAATGAGCGGATTAATTACCTGTTGGTGATCGGAGAACGGGAAGCTGCCGACGGCAAAATTGCTGTTCGTACCCGCCGCGAAGGAGAACTCGGAGCTATGACAGTTCAACAAGTTGCAGAAAAAATGCAAATTGAGGTTGATAATAAAATTTGCTGATCCATATTATAGGATAACCAACGTTTGCCGGCGGGGAATGGGGCCGGCAAAATAGAGATATAAGTAAGCGAGAACATCAAACATTTGGAGGTTTCCTATCGCTAAGCTGTTGAAACCCGGGGATCGGTCGTTTACGGCCGATGAGGTTCGCCTGATTGGAGCAGACGGCGAACAGTTGGATATTGTTTCTTATGCGCAAGCTCGAGAAGCGGCAAATGAAGCAGGGCTTGATCTGGTATTGGTATCAGACAAGGCGATTCCGCCGGTTGTCCGCATAATGGATTTTGGCAAACTTCAGTATGAACAGCGCAAAAATCTGAAAGCACAGCGCAAAAACAATGTCGCCCAGAAGGTCAAAGAAGTAAAATTCCGTGTCAACATTGATTCCAATGATTATCAGATTAAGTTAAAACACGGGATTGAATTTTTGGAAAAAGGGTGTAGATTAAAAGTAACGCTTATGTTGCGCGGAAGAGAGCTTGCCCACAAGGATTTGGCATTTGAACTGATCAATCGCTTTGTGGACGATCTCAAGGATTACGGTGAAGCTGATGGTACACCGAAACTGCTTGGACGCAACATTTCCGTTAGTTTTGCCCCAAAGGCAAAGCGCTGAACATGGCTGGAAGGCATCTGCCGGTTCAGAGCAAACAGTAACCATATCAACTCAACAAGGAGTAAAACGATGCCGAAGTTGAAGACCAGAAAGTGTGCCGCCAAGCGGCTCAAAATGACCGGTACTGGCAAGTATCGTCATAACAAAGCAGGTGCCCGTCACCTCCTGACAGGCAAGTCGGCCAAACGTAGACGCCGTCTCGGCGAAGATGGAGCCGTTTCCAGTGCTGAAAAGCGCCGTATCAAAGTCGCGTTGCCCTATGGCTTGAAGTAAGGAGTAAAAATTATGTCGAGAACTACCTGTGCAGTCGCTTCGAGAAAACGTCGCAAGCGGGTTTTGGAACGCGCCAAGGGTTTTTATGGTGCGAGCAGCAAACAGATCCGTACCGTTTATGATGCCGTTGATAAGGCAAATTCTCATGCTTATGTCGGTCGCAAACAGAAGAAGCGTCAGTATCGCCGTCTTTGGACAGTCCGTATCAATATCGCCTGTCGTGCACTTGGTACCAACTACAGTCAGTTTATGAATGGTCTTAAGAAGGCCAACATAGAGCTGAACCGTAAGGTACTTGCCGATCTTGCAGTTACGGAACCGGCGGAATTTAAGGCGTTGGTGGAAAAAGTCACCGCCAAGTAACTCCGACCGTTTTTTGACGCAATCAGACAGCTTGAAAGTGGCTTTTCAGTCATTTTCAGGCTGTTTTTTTATGTAAAGGGGTAGCATATGAATATGATTATCGAGAAAATTCAGGCGGCACTTGTTGATGTGGAAAAGCGAGCCGCCCAGGCGGCAGATGCTGCCGAACTCGAAGCGTTGCGAATCGAGATTTTGGGACGCAAGGGCTGGTTTACTGCGCTGAGTAAGGAAATGGGATCAGTCCCTGCCGAAGAGCGCAGGGAAGTTGGCCGGGCTTTTAACGAAGGTAAAGCCCGTTTTCAGGCCGCATTTGACGCTGTTGAGGCACGTTTAAATCGTGAGAAGAGCGCCAATGCCCAGGCGGCAGATTTGACTTTACCGGGCCGGCAGTGGGAAAGCGGGCGGAAACATCCAGTTGCCGCAATGATTGATGACTGTATCGCTGTTTTTCGGAGGATGGGATTTATTGTTGCGTCCGGACCGGAGTTAGAGGATGTCTACCATAATTTTGACGCATTGAATACTCCAGCAGATCATCCTTCACGTGACCCGGGGGATACCTTTTATTTCAAGGATGGCAGATTGCTGCGAACGCAGACATCTCCGGTACAGATCCGAGTGATGGAAAGCCAGGAGCCGCCGGTGCGTATTGTTGCCCCGGGGCGGTGTTTCCGGCGCGATACTCCGGATGCGACGCACAGCATGAATTTCCATCAGCTCGAGGGGCTTTACATTGATCGCAATGTGTCGCTGGCAGATCTGAAGAGTGTTTTGCAGACGTTTGCGCGGGAAATGTTCGGGAAACATGTTAATATTCGCTTGCGTCCTCATTTTTTCCCGTTTACTGAACCAAGTGTGGAGTATGATTTTTCCTGTATCATGTGCGGCGGGAAGGGGTGTCCGGTTTGTAAAAATTCCGGCTATATTGAAATTGCTGGTGCCGGTATGGTAGATCCAAATGTATTGCGTAACGTTGGATATGATCCTGAAATCTGGAGCGGATATGCATTCGGACTTGGGATGGAACGACTGACGATGTTGCGTTACCGCATTAATGACATTCGCCTTTTGTATGAAAACGACGTGCGGTTCCTCGCACAGTTCTAAGGCTGAAGGAGTATACGGTTTTATGAATATCTCATATCAATGGCTGACGGATTACGTTGGAATTTCCTGCGATCTTGATACACTTTGCAAAAAGTTGACAATGGCGGGAATTGAAGTGGAAGCGGTCGAAAGTGCGCAGCGTGTGCCTACCGGAGTGGTGGTGGCGGAAATTCGGGAACGGCTTCCTCATCCTGATTCTGATCATCTTTCTGTCTGTAAAGTTTTCGACGGTAAAGAAGAATTGCAGATTGTCTGCGGTGCGCCGAATTGTGACGCCGGCAAGCACGTGCCACTGGCAAAAATCGGGACTATTTTCAAAACTCCGGAAGGCGATTTCAAGATTAAGAAATCCAAATTGCGTGGTGTTGAGTCCTGCGGAATGATGTGCAGTGGCGCGGAGCTTGGGGTTAACAGTGACGCTGACGGTCTGATGATCCTTGATGACAGTATTCCATTGGGGACGCCGCTGACAGAGCTTTATCCTGGAGACAGTTGTATTGAAGTTGAGGTAACGCCGAACCGACCGGATTGGTTGAGCCATTACGGAATTGCGCGGGATGTGGCTTGCCTGTTGGATACGGAAGCCAGAATGCCGGAGATTGTGGTGCCCGCAGTTGAGAATGCTGAAGTAATTCCCAATCTGGTTACTGTCGAAGATCCCGTGTTATGTCCATTGTATACTGCGCGTATTATCCGAGGCGTTACAATCAAGGAAAGCCCGGAATGGTTGAAGGAACGGTTGAAAGCCGTTGGGCTTCGTCCGATCAACAATGTTGTGGACGTTACCAACTTTGTATTGATGGAACTTGGTCAACCCCTTCATGCGTTTGACTTGGCAAAGCTATCCGGGGGGAGGGTGGTTGCCCGCCACGCCAGGAACGGGGAAAAAATTGTTACGCTTGACGGTAAGGAATTAACTCTTGCAGAACGTCATTTTGTGATCGCCGACGAAGAAAAACCGATGGCTCTGGCTGGTGTTATGGGCGGAGAGCAGAGCGGGGTTTCGGATACTACGGTGGATGTCCTGCTGGAAAGCGCTCTGTTCCAGAGCAGCAATATCCGTTCAACCAGCCGTGAATTGGGAATTTCCAGCGATTCTTCTTACCGGTTTGAACGCGGTGTCGATTTCGATATGGTAAAAAAGGCCAGTGATCGTGCGGTACAGCTGATTCTGGAAACAGCTGGTGGCAGACTGGCAACGGATTTGGTGGAAGTTTGTGCCGGCGTTCCGGAATTGAAGACGGTGCACTGCCGTTTCAGCCGCGTTCGCATTACTTTGGGCTATCCGGTTTCCAATGAAGACATGGTCGCGATTTTCCGCAAACTTCACTTAACAGTGACCAATATTGATGAGACTGGTTGCGATGTAACGATTCCACGTTTCCGCCTTGACTTGGAACGGGAAGCCGATTTGATTGAAGAAGTTGCTCGTATTAACGGGCTGGATGCCGTTCCCGTGATTCCGGTACAAGGGAAGATGGTTGGCTCATTATCTGAAGATGCACACTATCGCAGTCAGGAGTTGCGGGAGGATTTGATTCATTTCGGACTTTATGAAGCGATGCACTACAGCATGGTCAGCGAGGGTTCCGCGCTTAGTGACCGCCGGTTTACCGCCGATGATATTATTAAGATTGACAATCCATTAAGTTTGGAACTGGCATGGCTGCGGCCTTCGCTCTGGGGGGAAATGCTGGCGACGGCGCAACGCAATATTTCGCGCCGGAATCTTTCCTGGAAGCTTTTTGAATACGGTTGTGTTTTTTGCGCTGATCGGCAGCGTTTCCCGGAAGAGCGCGATGAAATCTGTATCATGATTACCGGGCAGAAACATCCGGAACGGTACAGTGCCGAGTTAAATGAAGTTTACGATTTCTATGACTTGAAAGGGTTGCTGGAATCTTTATTTGTCCAGCGTGGAATTGTGGATTTCGGTTTTGAAGCAGTAGAAGATGCAAATTTTGTACCCGGCATGTGTGGCCGTGTACTGATTGATGGCAAAGCGGTCGGAACCTTCGGGCAGATTGCGTCGGATCTTACGGCATCGTGGCGCACCCCGTATGCGGTCTATGGTGCATTGATTGAAGCAAACGGGATTTTGAATGCCAGGACAAAGTCTATTTTTTACAAGCCTTTGAGTCAATTCCCGGCAACGACGCGTGATGTTGCATTTATCGCTCCAGAAAATTTGACGCATGCTGATATTGTGCGTTTTATTACCAAAGCTGGCGTGAAGAACCTTGAAAAAGTGGAACTTTTTGATATCTTTGAAGATGAAAAAGTTTTGGGTGCCGGACGGAAAAGTATGGCATATAAGGTGACATTCCGTAACGATCAGCGGACATTAACGGATGAAGAGGTGAATGTAACGTTTGAAAAATTGCGTAAACGTCTTGCCGCCGACTTGAAAGTTGAGTTGCGTTAAAAAGTAAAATTCCATAAGGCGGTGTCCGCGAACGCGGGTATCGCCTTTTTTGTAGACAGGATAAGGAAACCATGAAGCGTTGTTGTTTTCTGGATCGGGATGGGGTGGTGAATGTTGAAGTGAATTATTTACATGAACCGGAGAAAGTACAACTGATTCCGGGGATTGTCGAGGCATTGCGTTCACTTCATGCTTACGGATATTTGGCGATTGTCGTCACGAATCAGGCGGGTGTTGCCAAAGGCATGTATGATGAATCGGCAATTCATGCTGTTCATAAACGCATTCAGGAATTGTTGGCAGTTGATGGCGAGAAAATTGATGATTTTTTTTATTGTCCGCATCACCCGGATAAGACCGGTCCGTGTCGCTGTCGCAAACCAGGGACAGGGATGATTGACGCGGCAAAGGAAAAGTACAACATTGATATAGCGGAATCATTTTTAATCGGCGACCGATTGAGTGATTTAGAGGCAGGGCGGAATGCCGGCTGTAAGACGGTGTATCTGGTACGGACTGGATATGGAGCGGAACTGGTTGCGCAAGGGGAAACTGGAGGGGCGACAGTTGCAGAGGATGTGCTGGACGCAGTTTCCTTGTTTTTCCAGGGAAAATATTGAGTCGGATTGAACTTTTACGAAAAATCGTTTTCAATGATGCGTAAGGAGTTTTTTTCGGATGGATGCAGCGGAACAGAAGACAACAAAAAAAAGAAGTTTATTGAGCAACTTTTTTTTGCCGAAGTTGACGAAATGGTTTTTTCTACGGCTGGTAATTCTGGTGGTTGCCGCCTATGCGATTTTTGGTTACTTTTTGCTGCCTTGTTTTATTTCCGGACAAAGCATGATGCCCACATACGGCGAAAGCGGCTTTACATTTTGCTGGCGTTTGGCGTACTCTGATAAGCGGTTGCCGCAATATGGAGATATTGTGGTAGTGCGGTATGCAGAAAAAGTGTTTTTGCTGAAGCGGGTGCTCGGTCTGCCTGGGGATCTGGTAGAATTTCGAAATGGTGAATTTTGGCGTAATGGCGAGCAAGTTGAGGAACCATATGTCAAGTTGCCAAGTGACTGGAATATGGAACCGAGAATTGTATCGGATGGATATTATTTTGTGGTTGGCGATAATCGTTCTATGCCGATAGGCAATCACAAATTCGGGCAAGTGAAACAGGAGAGAATTATAGGAGTTCCCATATGGTAATGGAAGCAAGGACGATCATTCGTTCTATAGTAGCGTTGATAGCAGTTGCTGCTGTCGTGTGGGGTATTTGGGTGATTTTTTTCAATAAACCAAGTGATGAAGAACTGGTGAACCAGCAATTGGATGCCCTCTGTAAAGTTGTGGATAAAAATTCAGACGAAACGACATTGGAGAGTATGGGAAAAATGCGAGCATTGGAAAAGCTGTTAGCTCCGGATTGTGTCCTTGAGTTAACGAGCATTCATGCTTCGCTGGAAGGGGAATACGGGGCAGACCAGCTCGCTGCACTGGGCTTGCAGTGGCGCAGCCGATTTAATACGATTCGTACTGCTGCAGAAAATCGCAAAATCTGGTTTGAGGGTGATGCTGCCTATGTGGATTTTCAGGCATCGTGTGATGGTGATGGGAGAATTATTGCGGCAGATGTGACTGCGATGTTGCAAAAGGAGGATCAAAATTGGCTCTTCAGCCGTTTTAATTCCCGAGCTGCATTGGAGTGATTAATTTTATAGAAGTATTGAGATATACTTTGTACGCATAATGCGCCTCAAAAGTGATAAACTTTTGAGGCGCATTTTTTGCACCATTCAGGACAATAAAACTACCGGTTCTGCCGGTATGAAAAGCACTTCAGGTTCAAGTTGCAAATAGGAACCTCCTATCCCATTTTAGAGTTAAGTTCCCCAGCCGAACTCCATATAGAAACAGGAGGTTATAATGATAGAAGATAGAAGTAGTCTATTACCCA
>CALGPR010000338.1 GCA_937960425.1 uncultured Lentisphaeria bacterium | reverse complement strand
CTATATGTTCCGGCATAGCTCAGCGGTAGAGTAGGTGGCTGTTAACCACTTGGTCCCTGGTTCGAATCCAGGTGCCGGAGCCATTTTATAATATCATTCATGATACCCACTATTGACTCCCTTTCTACTTAGGGTTTGCTGAACCGGAGACTGCCATGCAGCGATCCGGCATTATATTCATCAACATTGATGCTCCTCCCAATAGCCAGGGCCGAGAAAAACAAAAGCCTTGCCGCCTTTTGTTCACGGATCAGGTTAGCGGTTAGAATCATAATCGCAATCACCGTTTCGGAAGAATCTTTGCGTCGCGCCATCACTCGCCCGAGCCCAAGACGGTGTTTGCATTGACCGAACTTTCCCAATCACGAGCGGAATTATCGGTCAGTTACTGCTTCAAAATATCGGAATTAACCACTTTCGTCGGACGTCCAAACTTTGGTCCGGACAAACGAATTTCACGTTCAGCATTTTGACGGACGGCGTTCAGTAGAAAACGCAATGCGCTGCACCGTTTGGCAACACCGCATTTAGGATGTTTGGTGATTTCAAGGTATCTCCGGCGATATATTTGCAACTTGGTACACGGACGATGCATGGGATTCTGCTGCTGTCGTAAAAGAAGGTCGATGATATTTTCTGTCAGTTCCCGGGCATCATTGACCAAATTCAAATCCGTCGGATATTTGCCGGGGCGCAAGTCGCATCCATCAGAATCGTTCCGGCATTTTCCGATTTTGGCTCCTTTGGGGTCAAAATCCGGCTTTTCCTCGCTTTCCGGCGGCGGATCTGGGACAGAGAATCTTTTCGAGCCAACTCAATGATTTTCTCATTGAAGCGATTGATCACTTCCGCTGAAAGACGCTTCCGAAAATACGTCATCAAGAAGATATTGAAAGGTGGTTCTGTTTGAAAAATGTTTGAATCCCAGAAAGTATTACAGATACGGATTTTTACTCACGACTTCAACCACTGCACGATCACCCAAGCTAAGGATTGCTTTGATGAACATGCACCTACTTCGCCACATCCACAACTTTTGAAATGCTTCGCATAATCCGTTTCGAGATCTTGCCATGGCAAACGTTTTGCCTGTTTTACCCATTGATTTCGGGATTCAACGCCCTTCAAAGTACGACCTGATTTCCGGTAATTCATCATCATGATGTGATTTTCGATACATTTCGTTTTTTTCCTGGATGATTTTTCTGCATTTTCATAGGAATAATATACAGCAATATATCACAAATCAACAGTAAAAGTTTTACCTTTAACGATTTATCTTTTGTTTAGCAAGCTCTAACCTACCAGCAGTTACTCTTTACGAAGCAAATAACCGAAGTTTTTCAAAAAGTCCCTCCAGCGCTGTTTCATGTTCTGCAAGCGTTTATGCAGTCAAGAAAAGC
>CALGPR010000337.1 GCA_937960425.1 uncultured Lentisphaeria bacterium | reverse complement strand
CATCAATTTCTTTCAGCCCCATAATTCCGGCAACTGCATTCCGGGAATTTTTGTAATGCCCTCCGCCCTTCCGACGAATATGCGGGTAAATGGTTTGAAAGTCATCGTCACGGATCACAATTTCACCACGCGCGTCACGGTCAACTTTTCCGACATATCCCGGGGCCTCCAACTCCAGAAGAGGTAACTTGTCCGAAATGTTTTCGCCGACAAATCCATCTCCTCGAGTCGAAAGGATTCCTTTCGCATACTTTGCCGAAATTCCATCATATTTAGGCTCCAGCAAATATTCTTCATCCATTGACCGCGCAGTTTTTTTGACAAAATCCATCACATCGCTCAGTGAATATGCTTTCGCCAACGATAACATGGGAATCGCATGACGTACCTTTCCGCCGGTAGCAACAGCTGGGGCATTCACTCTACGCAAAAGGATATTTTCCGGATCTAACTCGGCAAGCTCTCGCGTCAATGCATCATATGCCTCGTCAGAAATCTCCGGTTCTCCTTTCTCCCAATACAAACGGTCATGACGGGCAATTTCATTACTTAACTCGGTTATACGTTTTCTGCGGCTGTCTTCTGCGGCGGCGAACAAATCGTCACTCATGCTATTCTCCCTGTACAATTCCGGACATTCAACTAAATATTGCCTAAATATACATGCTCAAATCCGCACGAGCAAACCAGATCCCGAATCTTGTAAAGTTCTTCCGGTGGTGTCGGCTTCCAATCCAGGGCCCGCCCTGCGGGATAAAAAGCAGAAAAGTGAAGCGGCACGTTCTTTGAAAGGTGTTCTTCCAGCCATTGGCAGTAGCGGAGCAACTCTTCTTCCTTATCGTTAACTCCGGGAATGATTAAAGTAGTAATCTCCAAATGTTTCCCTGCTTTGTACAATGCTTCAATTGCATCCAGTACCGGCTGCAGATGCCCTGATAGATAGCGCTGGTAAAACATTTCACTGAAGCCTTTCATATCGATATTGGCTGCATCAACATAAGGCAGCAGTATTTCCAAAGCTTCCGGGGAATAAAACCCGTTGGAAACCCATACCAGCGGCAGGCCAGCCTCACGGGCAACCGGAGCAATCGCCAAAATGTATTCAAGAAAGACAAGAGGCTCATTATAAGTAAAAGCCAATGATTTACACTTGTATTGCAATGCTTTTTCCACGATTATCTCCGGAGAGACGGAGGAGCCACTGAAAGTTGCATATTTCCCGCGGGACAGCGAATCGTTCTGGCAAAAAACACATCCCAGATTACAGCCGAACGTTCCAATGGAAAAAATTTTCGTTCCCGGCAGAAATTCCATCAGCGGCTTTTTTTCGATCGGATCCACCTGCACAACTACCGGGTGCCCGTAACTTGCCGTATACAATATCCCATTCCGGCAATATCGGACGGCACAGTATCCGCTTTTTCCATCGGCTACATGGCAACGACGCGGACATAGCTTGCAAACCACAGAACCATCCTCTGACGGATTCCATAATAAAGCGACTTTTTCTTCTTTCATTTTTTTCTCCGGATGACAATAAAAAAAACGTCCTGCCTTACAATAGAAGGCAAGACGCTTTTTGCAAATTCAGAAGAATCATCAGCCGTTCTGGCGTTCAAATTCCTTCATAAACTCAATCAGCCGCTCAACTCCAGCC
>CALGPR010000336.1 GCA_937960425.1 uncultured Lentisphaeria bacterium | reverse complement strand
CATCATTTGAAGACCGGTTGGCGATGACGACATTGCTGGTTCGGGAAATCCCGGAAGCCGAAGCATCCGACTTTGAGCGGGCTTTGGGGCTTTCGCCATCGTATACCTGCGAAGTGCTGGCTGAATATCGGAAATGCCATCCGGGAGACCAGGTTATTTTGCTTATCGGCGAAGACAGTCTTCAAGATCTGCACAAATGGCACAGGGCAGAAGAGCTGGTGGAAAGCACAGAGTTTCTGATCTATCCGCGCAAAGGGTATCCTGTTGACGAAACATTTTTGCAGAAACACTGGTCTGCTCCTTTGGCAGCAAAACTTCTGAAATCCGTGAAACCGTTGCCTTTTCTGGAACTATCTTCAACGGAAATCAGAAACGCGGTGGCAAAATGTAAAAATACGGTTAATCTTATACCAGGAGAAGTCGAAGAATATATCAAACGGCATCATTTATATCAAAAAGAACAACACACAGGAGTTTGAATACAACATGGCAAATTCCCCAAGCCTTACACCAGCAGAGCTTGCAGAAATCTGCGCAAAGCTCGCCGACGAAAAATTTGGTTCGGATATCATCGCCTTTGAGGTTGGTGAATTAACCGGCATTACTGATTATTTTGTCCTCTGCACTGCTGGATCTGAACCGCAGCTGCGCGCCATCGCTGATCATATCGAACGACGTTTGCGCAGCGATTATCAGCTTCATCCCAATGCGATTGAAGGGACACCGTCAAGTGAATGGGTCATTATGGACTTCGGAACAGTCATCGTTCACCTGATGACGCCGGCAAGCCGGGAACGTTACGGTCTGGAAAGCCTGTGGAGCGATGCACCGCGACTTGAAGCAGTAAAAATCCTCGCAGATCGGGCAAAAGCCCACCCCAGAACGACCCCGCTCTACTGATTGGAACGAAAAGGGTGCCTCTGGGTGAACTTTACGGCAACATCCTCAGAAGCAGGAGGTAACTATGGCAAACCATCCCCAGTACGATAATTGGACTGAATTTCAGTGGGAAAATGAACTTCGCCGCGATGAGCTGCGAATCAACCGGTATTTCCAAGAGCTGTCCACCTGTGTTGACCTGCCTGACGAGGAAGAAACAATTTTTAAAGACTTGATGGCGCAAAAAGACCTGGTTCCAACCGGTGCAAACTCCCGGCAGGCGCTGACGGATTTTTACTTCCGGAGCGAGGTGTTCGGGGAAGAAGAAGATTTGCAGGTACAGGATTTGAGTCGCAAAAACGGTTATGACCAAATGCAGCGAATCGATAAACTTGCCGCGGACTGGACAGCGTTTTTCTCGTCCGGGCTCCCTGCATCCCTCTTTCAGGAAGGAGTAGGTATCATTTGCTGCTTTGGAAAACTGTTATCCCGTTGCTGCAATTTTCTGGAAATTGAAGAAACGGAACAACCGGGTTTGAAAATTTCGTTGGGGAAACGGTTGCTGGCTGACTTGAATGAGCTGATGGGAGCTCTTCGTACCATTAACGGGCTTATGCCTTCCCATAGCCAGCGGGTCGAAGAAATTATTGAACATTTGCAACATATCCGTGAAAACATTGTGGATATTGAACTGAATTTGAGAGGCGCCTTTGCAACCGGCGGGAACAGCTCAAATGACGGAAAGGAAAATGAATAATGCTTGGTGACCGGAATTACATGCGCGGCTCTTATCCCAATTCAAGCGGCCGCAATCAGTTTTTTTTCGGTGATGGACGACAAATGGTATATCTCCTGATTGGGATTAATATCTTCTGTTTCCTGTTTCTCGGACAAAGGAATAACGCATTTTCGGTAAATTGCATGAAAGATTCTTTTGCAATCTACCAGCTTATCACGGCGATGTTCTTTCATGCTAATTTTACTCATATCTTTTTTAATATGTATGGGTTGTATCTTTTTGGCAAATTGCTTGCACCTTTGCTTAATGGCGGTAAAATCCTGCTTCTCTATCTGTTGGGCGGAGTTGTCGGCAATACTCTGTTTCTGGCATTGAACTGGAATCAGCCCCAAATGCTTCTGGGGGCGAGCGGCGCACTTTACGCCTTCATTATTGCCGTGGCAATGCTGCGTCCCAATCTCCAGTTTATGATGTTGATTCCCCCTATCCCGCTCAAATCCCGTACTTTGGCAATTGTCTATGCGGTAATTGAAATCCTGCTTCAATTCGCCGATGGCGGCAGCAATATAGCTCATCTTGCTCATTT
>CALGPR010000335.1 GCA_937960425.1 uncultured Lentisphaeria bacterium | reverse complement strand
GTCTTTTTGAGTTATTTTATAAAGGAAAAATTATTTATCCGGCGAATCCTCTAACTGCCGGCAACCGTTTATTGAAAGACCTCAGAACGATGACGCAATGTGTAGAAACCATCGTTGTTTTAGACTTTGGTTCGCAATACAGCCAATTGATTGCCCGCCGTATCCGCGAAGCGAATGTTTACAGCAAAATTCTCCCCTACAATACACCGGCAGAACGAATCCAATCGGAAAACCCACGGGGAATCATCCTCAGCGGCGGTCCCGCCAGCGTATATGCTCCCGATGCTCCCAAGTGTGATCCAGCCCTTTTTCAATTGGGAATCCCTGTTCTCGGAATCTGTTACGGATTACAGTTAATGATCCATACTCTCGGCGGAACAGTTTCCCGCGGCACAGCACGCGAGTATGGCAAAGCCATGCTCCGTATCCTTGATAACACCAGTTTATTTTCCGGGCTTTCCGGAGAAATTCAGGTCTGGATGTCCCACGGGGATAAAGTTACCGTTCCCCCTTGCGATGACTTTAAAGTTCTGGCTGCAACAGACAACTGTGAATTTTGCGCAGTAGAATTGTCAGCAAGCCACTTGTACGGGATTCAATTTCACCCCGAAGTGGTTCATACGCCCCAGGGAAAAGTAATCCTTGAAAATTTCTGTAAAAAAATCTGCGGGTGTTCCGGGAATTGGACTATGGCATCGTTCATTGAACAGGCAGTTGAAGATATTCGCAGGAAAGTCGGCAATGAACGCGTCATCCTCGGGCTCTCAGGCGGAGTGGATTCTTCCGTTGCAGCCGCATTGATTCATAAGGCTATCGGCAAACAGCTTACCTGTATTTTTGTCAACAACGGCCTGTTGCGCAAAAATGAACAGGAAAAAGTGGAAGCTCTTTTCGGTCGCAATTTTCATATGGATCTGGTGACAATTGATGCAACTGACCGTTTTCTTGGCGTTCTCGCCGGAGTTGATGAACCCGAACGCAAGCGAAAAATCATTGGCCACGAATTTGTAAAAGTTTTTGATGATGCGGCAGCATCCATCAAAGACGCAACATTCCTTGCGCAGGGAACTACATACCCTGACGTTATTGAAAGTGTCCCGATTGATGGGAACCCCGCTGCTATGATCAAAAGCCATCACAACGTCGGCGGCTTACCCAAAGAAATGAAATTCAAATTGCTGGAACCCCTCGCCCGTCTTTTCAAGGACGAAGTCCGCGAGGTCGGCCGGCAACTGGGCCTGCCGGAAGATGTTGTCATGCGCCAACCCTTTCCCGGCCCCGGGTTGGCGGTTCGGAATATCGGACCGGTTTCCAAGGAAACTCTGGATATCCTCCGCAATGCAGACGAAATTATCGTTGACGAAATCAAAAAAGCGGGATTGTATTACAAAATCTGGCAGACTTTTGCCGTCTTTCTGCCAGTTCGCACAGTTGGTGTCATGGGTGATGAACGCACCTATGATTACGTCATTGCCATTCGCGCAGTAGACAGCAGTGATGGTATGACTGCTGACTGGGTTAAATTCCCCTACTCGATTTTGGAAACCATTTCCAGTCGTATCATCAATGAAGTAGATGGCGTCAACCGCGTCGTTTACGATATTACGTCCAAGCCTCCGGGCACAATTGAATGGGAATGATCCCGATATGGCGATGCGAATTATCGGGGGAAAGGCTGCCCGATTGGAATTAACAGTCCCGCTTGGAATAGCGGTTCGCCCCACAACCGGGAGAGCCCGTGAAGCACTGTTCAACAGCCTTGGGGATTTTACCGGTGCTATTGTTTATGACCTCTGCGCCGGCAGCGGAGCAATGGGGCTGGAAGCAGCAAGCCGTGGAGCAGCACATGTCGTCATGGTGGAAGCTGACACAACACACTGCCGCGTCATAGAAAACAATATAGCTAAAGTACGCAACTGCGGAGTGGACAGTAAACTGGAAGTTATCTGTGCAGATATCTGCGCTGCACGATTCTTCCGTTACTCCGATTGCCCGAACCTGATCTTTGCAGATCCACCCTACGCGGAATCGAGTAGAATATTTAACATTCTCTTGAATACAAAGAACTTTTGTGAATGGGCACACCAGGCATTGCTGGTTTGGGAAATTCCCGACATTCCCGGCGTACGCGGAGAAATGCTGCACTGCCCTTATCTGGATACAATCAGCCGTACCTTTGGAGCTACCGATTTTCTCCTGGCACGTTTCAAAGACAATTCTGGCAAACTGTATGGAGATGCGTAGTGGATTTTGACTGGCCCAATGTGGATTGGACGCAATGGCATTTTTCAGGTGAATGCCCGGATTGGCAGCAACCGTGGATGTTGGTCAAATCCAACGCTGTCCGGCAGGTTTATGCACTGGGGAAGCCAGTAACCCATTTCGTAAAAATCGAAAAAAATACATCTTTCTCTGCAAAATTTCGTGCTCTTTTCTTGTGCAAAGCTCGAGCGGAATTTCAGATCGGAAAACTTCTGGAGCAGCGGGGTATCCCGGTTGTTGAGTATACGGCATGGGGCACACATACCCCATATCAAATTGTCATTTCCCGTGCCTTTGCTGGAAGTTATTCCGCCCACCGTTATTTATATCGGGAAATTGTCTATGCGGGCCAAAAGGGAAATACCTTTATCTATGACCTTAAAAAATTTCTCCAATGCTTTATTCGAGGCAAATGCAACCACCCGGATCTTCATTTGGGAAACATCCTGTACAACCCTGAAACCCGCGAAATGCGGCTGGTAGACGTTTACGGAGTCAAGACAGTCAGGGAACTCGACGAGCGTGAGTATTTTCAAATTGCTCATCTGGTTACAGAACTCTCCCCGCTATTGGCCCAGCAGGAGCAACAGCAATTTCTCCTTGACCTTGAACTTCCTGAAGTACCCAAACTTCTGGAACGCATTCAAAACTATGAATTATGTCGTTTCAAGCATGACGTGGAACGACGTCTGCATCAACTCCAGAATGGTTATGACAAATTTGCCACAATCACTCATAAAGGCGCTGAAACGATATACTGTTTCAAAGACCGTCTGCGCCAGCCGAAAATCAGAGTGGAAGAATTGCCTCCGCTTTCAGAATGGCAGCAACTCTCCGAAGAAGAAACGCATCTGGCATTGACGGCAGTTATCGCCGGCTTGACATTGATGGCTGAACCCGAATCACCATTGCTTGCCTGGGATGGAAACAATCGCTTTTTTTCATCGGAGGCTCCTATTGTTCCCGAGTCCTGCAACAAGCAATAAGTATTACTGGTAATATTTAATATTGTTTCCAAGTTGTCACAGAAACCAGCAGCAATCCGCTTTTCTTATCGTGTGCATTGAGGCTGGAAGCATACTCCCCTAAAACAAAAACTAAGGATACCATTCATTGCTTTTCCTGCTCAATAATGGGAAAATATTTTGGTTTTTCCTTCCTGTCGGCTATATTTTCTGCATACAACATCTTTCAAGGAAATTTTTCCACCAATCCATGTCTTCAATTGCTGAGAGGAAACATACTTTAAACGTCTTACAGTGTAATGTCTTACCGGCAGAATATTTCTGAAAAAGGAAATGAACTGAAAACATGCGCAGCAAATGGGTAGTGTCAAAAGTAATATGAAAAAATGAAAGTTTTTGGTTTGCGGCGGGTGAT
>CALGPR010000334.1 GCA_937960425.1 uncultured Lentisphaeria bacterium | reverse complement strand
GTTTGGAAAGTTGCGAATTGCAACCAGTTATGCTGAAATTGTCCGGCAAGACATGGCAAAACGGGGCCTTACACCGAAAATTGTCAAATTGGATGGTGCGGTAGAAATTTCTATTCAGCTTGGCGTAGCCGATGCTATTGCTGATGTCGTTGAGTCCGGGCAGACGTTGAAGGAGGCAGGCCTGAAGGTTGTTGGTGACCCGGTCTTGCATTCAGAAGCCATTTTAATCGGGCGGGACAGCTCTGTCGAAAGTTTACCAGAAGTTCGCCGCCTGGTTGGCCGTCTTCGCGGTATTCTTATGGCGCGTAGTTATGCAATGGTGGAATACGATATTCCCCGTTCGGCATTGGATGCTGCCTGCGCAATTACCCCCGGACTGGAATCCCCGACTGTTTCCCCGCTGAATAACCCGGACTGGGTCGCTGTCAAGGCAATGATTGAACGCAAGACAGCGAACAATGTTATGGATGAACTTTACGAAATCGGCGCACGCGGTATCATTGTTACTGATATCCGTTCCTGCCGAATCTGAGATGGAGAAGGGATTTAGCGGAAATGGACAGAATAGAGCGGGCAAGAGAGGTTTTTGATATCGAAATTCAAGGCTTGGAGACATTGAAAAATAATCTCGGCGATTCTTTCGTGTCTCTGGTGGATTACTGTATTGGTGCGCTTTCCTCCGGAGGAAAGCTGGTGATCACGGGGATCGGAAAAAGCGGATATATTGGAAAAAAAATTGCTGCAACGCTTTCCAGTCTCGGTTCTCCTTCTGTATTCATGCATCCGGTCGAAGCGCTTCATGGCGACCTTGGATTGCTGCAGAAACATGACTTGCTGATCGCTCTGAGCTACAGCGGTGAAACAGAAGAATTACTTCATATTATTGTTCCTGCAAAACGCTTGGGAATTCCAGTAGTATCCATTACCGGTTTTTCGACGTCAAGGCTGGCGAAGCTCAGCGAATTGACCGTTGAGATGGCGGTTCCGCAAGAGGCTTGTCCATTTAATCTTGCTCCCACAACAACGACAACGGCGCTTTTAGCACTTGGAGATGCGCTGGCATTGGTTCTGCTGGATGAACGCGGCTTTACCAAAGAAGATTACGGCCGGCTTCACCCTGGTGGTGCGATTGGTCGTGCTGTGACAATGCGGACACGGGATATCATGCGCTCGGGAGATCGGTTTGCTCTGGTACAGGCAGATACAGTTGTCCGTGATGCGTTATTACGGATGAGTGCTGCCAGATGTGGATGTGCAATTGTTGTCGATGAAAAAGGAAAATTACTCGGCATTTTCACCGACGGGGATTTTCGCCGCGCTGCTGAACGCGATATTGCTGTTTTAAGTCGTCCTATGAAAGAGGTGATGACGGCCCACCCATTCAGCGTTAAAGCCGATGCGCTTGCTGTGGAAGCTTTGAAGTTGGTGGAGGATCGCAAAATTAACGATATTATTGTTGTCGATAATGACAATACTGTTGTTGGTTTGATTGATATTCAGGATTTGCCTGGACTGAAACTTCTGTAACGGATTGCCGGGACTTGAGAAGTTGAGGGGTGGTCAGAATGGATGGCGAAAAGCGGAATATCCTTGAAGAGATTACACTGTGGTATCTGGCAGTATTGACTGCACTGTTACCGGTCAAGTTTGGAAGTTTGCTCGGAGTGCCACAGGCTCCGGTATTGATTCCAGAGGATGCTTTTACTGCCGCTTTAATTACCTGGCCCGCATCTTGGTTCCCGATTGCATCAGGATGCGGGATGATTCTGGCATTCGCAGCTTTTATCCGAAAAGTCAGGCTCAAGGAACCCCCTTTTATTTTTCTGCTGTGCACAATGGCTTTGGGGGCTGTTTCGTTATTGGGATTAATCCGTGCCTCCTGCCGCGAATACGGGATAATTGAATGTACGTATCTATTAGGATTGTCTGCCTATGCCGGATCGATTTATTTGGCTTTTGCTTGTTCGCGGCAGGCGGGAAAACGCCTTTTGGGGGGATTGCTGACCGGTTTTGTCATTACTGTTTATCTGGGATTGGCACAGATTCTGTGGGAATTTGATCAACAGGCCGCATATATTGCTGAGCAGGAAGCGGCAGGCGTGGAGATTCGTTTTGACTTGAAGGCACGAATGTTGGATCGGCGTGTCTTTGCCGGGTTTGCTTTGTGTAACACGCTTGCCGGCTATCTCGTTGCTGTTTTTCCGTTGCTTCTGGCTGTTTTATGGCAGTTTCTTCGCCAGAAAAAGGCTTCTATCCTGTTTGCAGTTGGAGGTCTTGCCATTGCCTGTATCGCTTTTTTCCCTGTTTATGTCGGAACAGGAAGCCGAGCAGGCTTTTTGACGGCGCTGATTGGCATGGCAATTTTTGTGATTTTTTTCACTCGGCACAAATGGTTGCGTTTTACTGTGCTTGCAGGTGCTGTGCTGATTATTGCGGTTGGGGGTTGGTATACGGTTACCCAGGGACGTGGCACTGCGTCGATGGAGGTGCGCGCAGATTATATTGCCCGTGCGTCTGAAATGATGCTTGCTAATCCACTTTGTGGAACCGGTTGGGGAGATTTTTTCCACGATTATACAAAAATAAAGAAGATTGATTCTGCTGAAGCTCCACATACTCCGCATAATTTTCTATTGGCACTGGGCAGTCAATGCGGGTTTCCCGGTTTCCTGATCGCCTTGGCGGTGATGTTGTATCCATTGATTATCGGGGCACAATATATCTGGACTGCCAGACGTAAACGTCGGGGATTTCCGTTACGGATCGGTGCCGCATGGCTCGGGTTGACAGCGTTTTATTTGCATGCCATGCTCGATGCACATTTACAGGTGCCGGGTGCAATGGCAACAGCATTTTTTTTAGGATTTTACCTTTTGGCGGAAACGCATGTCCGTCGTATTCGAACGATGCCGGGCGTGGTGATCTGGAGTGTGCGTCTGATCCTGCTCTTATTTGCGGCTTGGGCTATTTATTGGGGAATGATCCTGTGGCGGGGAGATGTTTCCTATGCGGCGCTGACAGAAGTTTGTCAGAGTGGGCAGTCTAATGCTGTGGAGAACGCCTTGCACCAGGCAATAGCCGATAAGCCGTGGTCACCTTTCCCATATCTGGCTGCCGGAGATTATTACATGGCACGGAATCGCCTGGTGTTGGCAAAGGATAATTTTACCGAAGCTTTAACACTGTCTCCGGAACGAGCAGCGACTTATCAGCGTTTGGCGCAGATTGCTCAACGTCGTGGCGATATGGACACTGCTTTGAAGATGATTGACAGAGCAATTGAGTTGTTTCCCAAGCATAAGGGATATCGCGAATTGCGGACGGAACTGGAACAGGAGAAAAAAACGGCGGTGAAATAATTTCACCGCCGATACGTATTATTCTGCTTGGTCAAGCTTGTAGTTGTAAAAGCGATTGATTCCCTCACAGCCTGTGATTCCCCAGTGATAAATTGCAGGGAGATCTGTTTCACGGATGCCGAGCTCTTCTCCGTCAGCACGGATGATCAGACGTTGGCTGCCAGGTTCTGCTGTGACACTCAAAGTGTATTGTTTTTCCGGCTCGAAGCGATGTTTTAAATAAGCTGTTAAATGCCATTTCTGCTTCCCATCGATAAATTCATGATGCCAGAGGTTCAGACCTTCGTCAAAAAGAACGATTTCAAAGTGTTCCCGATATTCATAAACGTTGTCGGAAACTTGTACAAATTTTGAACCTTCCTCCCCTGAAGCAAGCACAATAAGCGGTGCCATGCGGTGGTCAAAAGACATAGTTACTGTAAAGGTGCTGGTACCACTCAGGGGTTCCTTTAACAACATGCTGGAGTAGGTTTCTCCCGCTTTGCTGCTGAGCATTTCTGCTTCTGTTGCGCCTTCCGGGGTTTCATTGGCAATATGGTCTTCGTATTGAGTAAAGCCTCCAATGTGGGGCCAGCGCCAACTTTTTACCTGCAAGAAATCATCTTGATTCCATTGACCGCGGGCGAGGGAAATAGTTTCTCCTGCTGAGACAACGTTAAGGAACAGGAAGACCCCTGTTGAGAGCAGGAAAAGGGGGGGAGCTGTTTTTTTCATCATTTGCATAGTTCTCCTTGGGATAGAGGGTGAAAGCAGGCACAGAACCGTTGATTGCCGCGATCGGTCAACACAGGGCAGGCAGTTTCACATTGTGGCGTTTTTAAACGACAGCGTGGATGGAATGAACAACCTGCTGGCGGAGCAAGAGGCGATGGCACGTCACCCGTCAACATAATACGCTGTTCTCTATCTTGGGGTGCAAGGGTAGGTACTGCAGATAGTAGTGCCTGGGTGTACGGATGCTGCGGTGTTGCGCAGAGTTCTCGTGCTGGACCTGCTTCAACAATTTTGCCGAGATACATGACCAGAATCCGGTTGCTGATATGTTCCACAACGCCGAGGTCGTGAGCAATAAAAAGAAAGGCCGTATGAAGTTCTTTCTGAATATCTTCCAGAAGGTTAATGATTTGAGCCTGCACGCTGACATCAAGCGCGGAAACCGGTTCGTCCGCAACGATTAATTGAGGTTCCGCCGCAAGTGCGCGGGCAATTCCGATGCGCTGTCGTTGTCCTCCGCTGAACTGATGGGGGTAACGCCTTGCTGCAGCTGCTGGTAGTCCCACCAGATCCAGAAGTTCCAGAATACGTTTGCGGCGACCTTCCCGATCAAGGGTAGTGTGAAGTTTCAGAACTTCCTCCAAAGCAAAGGCAATGGTTAATCGTGGATTCAGCGACCCGTAAGGATCTTGGAAAATCATTTGGAAATTTTTCCGGGCAGCACGCAGGGCACTTCCTTTCAGTGAGGCAATATCTTGACCGTCAAAAAAAATTTCCCCTGCCGTCGGGGTTTCCAGACGAACAATTGCCCGACCCAGCGTACTTTTCCCGCAACCGCTTTCGCCAACCAGCCCGACGGTTTCTCCGCGATTGATGGCAAAAGATACCCCATCGACGGCGCGAACTGCCTGCTTGGGTTGCCAGAAAGCAGTGCGTACCGGATAATAAACTTTCAGATTATGGACTTCCAGAAGGGGCGTTTCCTGCGGCATAAATAACCAGTCTTCTATTTTGCCGCCGGAACAATTTCGAGCCAGTAGCCGTCCGGATCGTTAATGAAATAGATTCCCATAGCCTCATTTTCAAAACAGATGCAACCCATTTTTTTGTGTTTAGCATAGGCTGCTTCGTAATCATCCACAGTAAAAGCCAGATGAAATTCATTATCCCCGAGGTTGTAAGCTCCCTCCATATCACGCAAATAGGTCAATTCCAGTTCAAACGGGGAAACCCCGTCGCCAAGATAAACCAGCGTAAAACTTCCGTCTTCAGCGACTTTGCGCCGAACTTCACGCAACCCGAGAGCTGCTTCGTAAAAGGCGAGGCTCTTGCTTAAATCCGCAACGTTGTAATTTGTGTGGGCAAACTTGAAGTTCATGATACGATTCCTTGTAAAAGTTCTTCCCCGAATCTGGGTAAAACAAAACTGGCGCTGTGAAGCTCCGGTGTATAATAGCGGAGTTTTGCTGCCATTGCTATATCGGGTATGCGTCTGGGGATGCGGACATCACCGCCAAGTGACGCTACACAGACACCGATTGTACCAGTTGGATAAGTTGGAACATAGATGCCCGCGTACCCGTTCCGTTTAAAAAGCTTATGCGTCGTTGCTACTAAACGTTTCACAATCTCCGGGAATAGGAACAACGATTCCGATTGCGACGCAATGATACCATCTTTACGAAGTGCTGAGCGCATTCGCAGGTAAAATTCTTCTCCGAAGAGAACTTCCCCCGGACCAACAGGGTCCGTCGAATCAACAATGATTACGTCATAATAGTGCTCTTTGTCACGGATAAAAATGTTTCCGTCCATGACGTGCACCTTGACACGAGGATCATCATAACCACAGGACATTGAAGGAATATGAGTTTTACACGCTTGGATAACCATCTCATCAATTTCGCAGATGTCGACACTTTTTACACAGTCATGCTTGGCAATTTCCCGAAGAACGCCGCCATCTCCTCCCCCAATCACCAGAACACGCTCCGGACATGGATGAGCAAAGAGAGGTAAATGGGCCATCATTTCCTGATAGGCAAATTCGTCATATTCGGTTAATTGAATGATTCCATCAAGAAGCATCATTTTGCCGCATTTGCGAGTGTTGTAAATTTCAATGTGCTGGTAGGGGCTGACCGCATCAAAGAGTTTTTCCGTAACTTCGATTGTGCAGCCGAATCCGTGAGCTGCTTCTGTGATGTATTCGGGTTGCGACATGATAAACTCCCAGATTGCCTTTAACGGCGAATGCCGACCTGAAGACGGTATTGATTTCCAGACAGTGCCGATACCACCAGTTCGGAAAATTCACGCGGCTCGAAAAAGTAGACGCAGAAAACTTCGAAGAAGACCGTATCAACTCCTGGTAGCACCCTTCCTGAGAGCATGGAGCCGTGATCGAAAGTCTGGACAAAACCAAACCCATCACCTTTTTCCGCATCCTGAATATTATTGAAAACTACAGAATTTCCATTTTTTACTCCGAGGAAATCAGCGCATTTTTTCAATAAACCGATCCAGAAATTCCGATCGTTATAGTCATCGATTTTGACGTTATACACATCAAGCATTGCAGAAATAGCCCAGGCATTGCTGCAGTCAAAGCTGCGACGCCAAGACATTTGGTAATCCTGTACATCTCCGGCAAAGGAAGGAACTGCCCGCATCATTCCGTCATTGGCAACAATGCCACGGTTCATTACTCCGGAAATAACCATCCCCTGCGAACGCATCGCATCACGCAGAAAATTGACAGCTGTTTCAAAGCTGATGGATTCCCCGCAGGTAAAAATATCGACTGCAGCGTAATCATGTTCCGGCCAGGCATGAACAGAGAAATGCGATTCGGCAATAATAACAAATCCACTGACCCCCTGTGGTTGAAAGCTGTGGAAATGGCTTCCTAAAACTGTCGCACCACTGGCCTTGGCTGCGGCAATAAAAATTTCTTCCATTCGATCAGACTGCGCAAGAATTGTTGAATCACAATCGTAATATTCAACAGTTATATGTTTGCCGAGCGCAAATTCAGGGCGGTGCGTACTTTGTTCAGGGAAAATTGCCAATTTATTCGCCTCTATTTTCTAAAAGACAGTTTGCTGCAATGTAGCTCTGGAATCCGGT